>CAZKQR010000119.1:0-877 GCA_964554965.1 uncultured Cytophagia bacterium
CTTTTTTGTAGCGATTATTCATTCCTCTCTAAAAAATTATTTTGGACAAGTATGATACATAATAATAATCATAAAAATTTAAAAAACAAGATAATTTGTTCCTATTTATAAGTCTCAAAACGCTAACATGGTATGAACCGGGCAAGGCTGCCCGGACGATTGTTTATCTGAGGAACGTTTCCCCGGTGGACCGTGTTTTTTCCAATCTGTGATGTTTTTTGCGTTTTTCGCCGTAGCGGTTTTCGAGCTATCCGTTCTGCCCGGCGCGCAGCACATCCGCAAACACCCCGGCTGCGGTCACCTCGGCGCCGGCCCCGGGCCCGCGCACGATCAACGGACGCTCCTTGTAGCGGGTGGTGGTGAAGGAAACAACGTTGTCGCTGCCGGATAAAAAATAGAACGGATGGTGCATGTCCACCGCCTGCAGGTTCACCCGGGCGCGGCCGTTCTGCAGCACCGCCATATACCGCAACACTTTGCCCTGATGCGCCGCCTTGCTGCGCCGCGCCTCCATCTCGGCGTCGAACCGGGAGAGAATCTGAAAAAATTCTTGCACGGTTTCAGCTTTGGTGCAGGGCTCGGGCAGCAGGCTCTCCAGTTCAATGTCCGACAGCTCCATGGAGGCGCCGGTCTCGCGGGCCAGGATCAGTATCTTGCGCGCGACGTCCAGTCCGCTGAGGTCGTTGCGCGGATCCGGCTCGGTCAGGCCAAGGGCGCGCGCCTGTTCTACCACGCGGCTGAACGGCTGTTCACCGTCAAAAGAGTTGAAAATGAAGCTCAGCGTGCCGGAGAGCACCGCTTCGATGCGCAGGATCTTGTCGCCGCTGGCGATGAGATCGTTCAGCGTGTTGATGATGGGCAGCCCGGCGCCGACGTT
>CAZKQR010000119.1:887-3152 GCA_964554965.1 uncultured Cytophagia bacterium
AGAAATGAGAACCGCGGTCCACCGTGGCGGAGCGCAGCGCTTCGTATTGCTCCAGGCTGCCTGAATTGGCGCGTTTGTTGGGCGTGACCACTGAGACGTTGGAGCGCAGAATGCGCGGGTAATTTTGCCCCGGCTCGTCGCTGGCGGTGCAATCGAGAAAAATGCTGTTGGGCAGATTCAACGCCAGCATACGGTCGATGAACTCGGTCAGCACCGTGGTTTCGCCGGATTCCTCCAGAACCTCGCTCCATCGCTCCAGCGACAGCCCCTTTTCATCAAAAACCATTTTCGCCACATTGGCCAGGCCGATAAGCTTGATGTCCATGCGCCGCTGTTTGCGCAAAAAGGGCAGATTCTCCTTCAGCTGATGGAGAAAGGTACCGCCGATCAGGCCGCAGCCGGCGAGGAACAGGTGCAGCGTTTTCATCGGCGAGAGAAAGAACGCCTCGTGAATGGCGTTGAGCGCTTTGGCCTCATCGGTCTGCTCGATGACCACCGAGATGTTGAGCTCCGACGAGCCCTGGGCAATGGCCACCACGTTGACGCCGTTGACGCCCAGAGCCTGAAACAGCCTTCCGGCCAATCCCGGCGAATGGTGCATCTTTTCACCCACCGCAGCCAGAATGGAGAGCCCGTTTTTGATCACCACCGGATCGATGCGGTGCGCCTGCTGTTCCAGCTCAAACTCGTGTTCGATGATCCGCGTGGCCTTTTCAGCCACCTGCGGCTCCACCGCCAGACAGATGGAATGCTCCGAAGAGGCCTGGGTGATCAGTATGATGTTGATCTGGTGTTTGGCCAGCACGGCGAACAACCGGCCGGCAATGCCTGAAACGCCGACCATGCCGCTGCCTTCGATGCGCAGCAGCGCAATGTCGCTGATGGAAGAGATGCCTTTGACCAGAAACCGGCCGGGCGCCTGCTCAGCGCTGATCAGAGTGCCGGCAAAGGCGGGATTAAAGCTGTTGCGGATGCGGATGGGGATTTGCTTCAGCATCGCCGGTTGCATGGTCGGCGGATGGATGACCTTGGCGCCAAAGTGCGACAGCTCCATGGCTTCGTCATAGGTGAGCTGTTCCAACGGAAACGCTTTTTTGACTTTGACCGGATTGGCGGTGAGCACCCCGTCCACGTCGCTCCAGATTTCGATCTCTTGCACGTTCAGCGCTGCGCCCACAATGGCGGCGGTGTAATCAGAGCCGCCGCGCCCCAGGGTGGTGGTCTCGTTCTCCGGCGTGGAGCCGATAAAACCGGTGATCACCGCTAGACGGTCGTTTTCGTTGAAATACTCTTGAATCAGGCGCTGCGATTCCTCCATCAGCACGGCCGCGGCGCCAAAGCGATCGTCGGTCTTGATGATGCGGCGGCTGTCCACCATCTCCGCGTCCAATCCGGTATGGTTTGCGGCCTCGGCGATGATGCGGCACGACAGCCGTTCGCCAAAACTGAGGATGAAATCAAGACTGCGGCTGGTGAGCTCTTTCACCCAATACACGCCCTGCACCACTTCGCGCAGCGCTTGCAGATCTTCCATCAGCTGGGCGGCCTCCGGCAGTTGCCCGCCGCTGAGACTGCGCAGAACCGCCAGGTGGCGGTCTTCCAACTTGTCCAACAGCTCGGTATAATGCGCTTCGTGGCGCGCTGCGGTCTCGGCAATCTGTATCAGCCCATCGGTGACTCCGCCCATGGCGGAGCAGACCACTGCCACCGGTCCGTGGGCGGCACAGCCGGCCTGCACCAGCTCGATGACGTGGCGGATTCTTTCGGCAGTGGCGAGGGAGGAGCCGCCGAATTTCATGATATGTTTTATCGGTTCGGTCTTTCTGTTCCTTGGCATGTCTTTTCTATTCCATTCCTGTCCGTTTAGTACACGCAGGTTGCAGCAAACCCCACGTTGTTGATTCCATACTTGATGTACATGTACCCGTTTTCGCCCCAGCCCGGTCCCCAGCTGTTACGCAGGATCCAGGCGCCTTTGCTGTCATCCCAGCCCACCAGCAGAACGGCATGATTCACATCTGAGGAGGGAGAGCAGCTGAGAAAGCCGCCGCCGGGCAGTTCATCTTTATCAAACACGCCGCTGCTGTAGGCCTGAAACGCTTCACCCACGTACACAGCCACTGCTGCGGGTCCATAGGTGTAGATCGCCTGTTTCAGCTTGTCGGTGGCCGCCACCTGGTCATCGCCGTCCTCATGAGCCCAGCCGCTCTGTTTGTGCGGTGAGGGCGAGGGGCCGGCGCGGGCCGCGTCGGCGGGGGGGGGGGG
>CAZKQR010000119.1:3162-11053 GCA_964554965.1 uncultured Cytophagia bacterium
GCTCAATTTTAACTGAAAGGTATATGGGCCGCCTCAGGCCGCGTCGGCGGCGACATAGGGGAATTCGGTTTCCAGGGCTGCTGCGTGGGTGATGAGCATGTCAAAAACCCACCAGCCGCCGCCGCAGCCATAGCCCAAGCTGTTGCAGGAGACCAGCTGCTGTTCCGATAGATCCACCAGTGTGTCGGATTTGATCGCCAGCAGCGATTCCAATGCGCCGATGGAGCCGAAGGCCCAACAGCTGCCGCATCCGCCCTGATCCTTCACCGGGGTGACGCCGTCGTGGGACCGCCAATCCCAGGTCGCCGGCAGTCCTGCGCCCAGGCCGCCTGATTTCAGAGTGATGGGCTTCACCTTGAGCAGATTTCTCTCTTTGGCCTGTTGCCACCAATCTCCGGCCTTATTCACCCGCAAGCCGCACAGCTGGCTGATGGTAAAGCGATGCGCCGGGTTGTAGGAGACGGTAAAATTCAGCTTTTCCTTCTCGATGGCGAGGCGCAACTGCCCGAGCACTTTGCGCACCTGTGTGGGGGCTTGGCTCTCATCCAAACGCTGGGCCTGGGACCAGGAACAGCAGACGACCAGGCATACAAAGGCCTTGAGAACGCGCTTTTTCATAAGTCCTCCTGAAAGTTCGACTGAAAAACTATCCGGCGCCCCATGCGCCCGGCTTTTCAGTACGGCTATTTTGGGACAATGATTTGTACGCGAAAGCTGTCCGTTTCGGATGTTGCCCTTTCCCATGGACGCACATAGATCAACCGCAGGTCGGTGATGCCGGCGGCGATGGCTTTGAACTTGAACACCTGTTTTCCCGGTGCGCCCATCCGCTGCGTGTCACTTTTAATAAAGCTTTTGTGCTTGACCTCGATAACGGTGCTGTCATAGGAGAGGATTTGCCAATCGAACCCCGTCGTCGGGTTGGCGTTCAACAGCACCTGAAAACTTGCATCCTTTTTCACTTTGACTTTGCTCTGATTTTGCGCCTGGGTGATCATAACCGTTTTTCCGGTTGTGCTGAAAAAGCCGAGCAAAAACAGAGGAAGGGAGGCGATAACGAGGTGATTCATTGTTATGCTCCTTGATTGACCACACCCGCCGCAGATTCGGCGGTGATCCGGACGCTCATGGTTGATGGGAACGGCCGGGGTTTGAGGGGTGATGATGCCTTTTGGATGGCACACCGGTTCGGCGAATGGGGCAACAGTTGGTCGTGTGGCTTTTAGCCCTGCGGCATTTGCCGTAAATTAAATAAATCAACGGGCAAAATCAAGAGATTGTTTGGCCGGCCACCTTTTCCGGACTCTTATTTATTTATTTTTGTGCAATTCTTGAAAAACTTTTGTATCTTTGTCTCGGGCAAAGGTTGTCCCTGCGAAGGATTCCGCCCTTTTATTCACACCTCTAAAAGCAATGTGCCGGTTTGAGCGGATAAATCATTGGTGGGGAACAGGCGGGTTTTCCCATGTTTGTCTCTGCCGTGCGATGCACCCGGACAGCAGCAACGGTATGATGAGCAACTTAATATTAATGCGGCAAGTAATTATTTTATGCCCTAGGGCAGCTCTGTTTACTATCAGTTTCTGATCTTTATGGGCGATAATGACGGTGATCTATTTGTATTATTTTTTTTCACCGCGAAGCGATGAGATAAGCCCGGCCTTTGACCGCAAAGATCGCATGTATGTATAATTGGGTGAAAGTGCTTGCCATGGGCGTTCATGCTAATTTATCCCTAAAATAGTACCACGGGTGCGATATTTCAATAGGAAGTTTTGAAACAAGCCAGGGGTTCGCGCCGTAGGCGCGTCCTGTCAATAGCCCATGCGTTTCGAAAAACCGGCAAGCTCCGTAGGAGCGGCATAGGGTTTGTGCCTATTCTCCAGTGTCGCTCCTACGGAGCTCAACATAAAATGAAATGACTATTCTACTGCTATTTCGCCGCTACGCGGCTGTCGTTATTTCCGATCGTGGCTGTTGCGGCCATCAAGTATTTTACCACCGCCTGGCAGCTCTGCTAACAGGCTCTTAAAAACGGACGAACGCCTTGATTGCAACAAATAAATTGCCTGCATAATAATAGGGAACAGAGTATATGATGATGCGGATGGGCCACGGCGGTCTGCGCAGCATGATCGAGGCCACAGATGAAAAACCGAAAATCACCCGTGATCTGCTCAAGCGGGTGCTGCAGTATGCCAAACCTTATCGCCTTCGCATCATCGCCATTCTCGGGCTGATCCTGGCGCAGACCGGTCTGATGTTGCTCAATCCGCTGATCATCCGGGATCTGCTGGACCGCACCATTCCATCCGGAAACCTCAACCGGCTGATGCTGCTGGCGCTGGCTCTTTTGCTGATTCCGGCCATCAACGGTTTGATCGGCGTGTCGCAGCGCCGCCTCAATGCGCGCGTCGGCGAGGGCGTGATCTTTGACCTGCGCATGGCGCTGTACGCCGGCTTGCAGCGCATGTCGCTGCGCTTCTTCACCAACACCCAGGTCGGCGAGCTGATGAGCCGGTTGAACAACGATGTGATCGGCGCGCAGAACGCCATCAGCAGCACCATCGTCGGCATCGTCACCCAGCTGATACAAGCGGCGGCGATCCTGGCGGTGATGCTGTCTCTGGAATGGCGGTTGACGGTGATCGGCGTGGTGATCATGCCGCTGTTTATTCTGGCCGCGCGCATGCTGGGCAACCGCTTGCGCGACATTGCCCGTACGCAGATGGAAGCCAACGCGCAGATGAACGCCATGATGAATGAGACCCTCAACATCGGCGGCGCGTTGCTGGTCAAATTGTTCGGCCGGCGGCAGTTGGAGGTCGAACGGTTCGGCGGGCGGGCCGGCCAGGTGCGCGATCTCGGCGTCAAACGGGCGTTCACCGGATCGATCTTTATGGCCATCATCGGCCTGATCAGCGCAGTGGGCACCGCTCTGGTCTACGGTCTCGGCGGTTATTTCGTCATCGCCGGCACTTTTACCGTGGGCACCATCGTGGCCTTTGGCGCCTACCTGGGCCAGTTGTACGGCGCGCTGCAGGGGCTTTCCAATGCGCCGGTCGAGTTCGCCACCTCCATGGTCAGTTTTGAGCGGGTGTTTGAGGTGATCGATCTGCCGGTGGACATTGTCGAGAAAGCGGACGCCCAGACCATAAAAAGAGCGCGCGGCGAAATCCAGTTCGAGGACGTCACCTTTATCTACGATTCCGGCAACGGCAAACAGCTCAGCGACGTGCATCGCTATGGCAGCATGGACAACGTCACCGGCGTGCTCTCCGGCAAAGTGACCGCTGCGGACGACGATGACCAGTCCCCGCGCAGCCAGGCGCGCCGTAACGCGCTGGAAGACGTCAGCTTTCGCGTGGAACCGGGACAGATCGCCGCGCTGGTGGGGCCCAGCGGTGCGGGGAAAACCACACTCACCTATCTGATTCCGCGCCTCTATGATCCGACCTCCGGCGTGGTGCGTATCGACGGCAAAGATCTGCGCGACCTGTCGCTGGAATCCCTGTCGGCGCAGATTGGCATGGTCACGCAGGAGACGCATCTGTTTCATGACACCATTCGCACCAACTTGCAGTACGCCAAACTGAACGCCGGCCAGAAAGAACTGGAGGCCGCCTGCCGGGTGGCCAACATTCACGATTTCATTCAGGGGCTGCCGGATGGCTATGACACCATCGTCGGTGAGCGCGGCTTTCGCCTGAGCGGCGGAGAAAAACAACGGCTGGCGCTGGCGCGGGTCATTCTGAAGAATCCGCGCATTTTGATTTTGGATGAAGCCACCAGCAGCCTCGACAGCCAGTCCGAAGCGCTGATTCAGGATGCGCTGGAAAAGGTGATGGCGGACCGTACCAATATCGTCATCGCCCATCGTCTGAGCACCATTCTGGCTGCGGATATGATCCTGGTCATGGATCGCGGCCGGATCGTGGAGAGCGGCGCGCACGACGACCTGCTGCAAAAGGGCGGGCTCTATGCCACGCTCTACGAAACCCAGTTTCGCAAGGACGTCAACTAACGCGGCGGACCGCGATGGTCGCACCCCTGTTCGCCGGCCCGGGAACAGGGGAGAGGGCGGCGCCGTAAAATGAATGGATAGTCAGGAACCACTCCTTTGATCGCTGTCCGTCACATATCGTTTGATTATATCTCAGAGCAGGGCCCGTATCGCCGGGTGCTGGAGGATGTGTCGTTGGAAATCGCGGACGGCGATTTTCTCGCCATCATGGGCGCCAACGGCAGCGGCAAGAGCACTCTGGCCCGCTGTTTGAACGGACTGCTGTTGCCATCCACCGGCGATGTGCTGGTGGACGGCCTGAACACCCGGGATGCGGACCAGCTGCGCCGGATTCGCCGACGTGTGGCCATGCTCTTTCAGAATCCGGACAACCAGATCGTCTCCGCCACGGTGGAGCGCGAGATCGCCTTTGGCCTGGAAAACCTCGGCGTAGAATATGAAGAGATGCATCGCCGGGTGGAGCAAATGCTGCACCGTTTTCAGCTGCTGCCCTTTCGGCAGAAATCGCCCCATTATCTCTCCGGTGGCGAAAAACAGCGGCTGGCCCTGGCCTCTGTGCTGGCCATGGAGCCCGATTATCTGATTCTCGATGAACCCACCTCTCTGCTGGATCCTGCCGGCCGCAGGGAGATGGTGCGCCTGTTCAGGGAGTGGCATGACCAGCCGGCAACGCCCCGGCGGACGACGGTGCTGATCACCCAGTTTCCCGAAGAAGCGCTGCTGGCCGACCGCCTGCTGATCCTGCAGCGCGGCCGCACGGTGATGGACGGCCCTCCGGAAGCGCTGTTACGCCGCACCGAGGAACTGGCCGGCCTGGGTCTGGATTCTCCGGTTCGCTTTAAGTTGCAGCAATTGCTCGGCCCCTTGCATTCCGCTTGTTAAGGTTACCCTTGATCTTGACGGTTAATTCACCTATATTATTTTAATCCGTATGGACCGGCAGAAAAAATCCGGCGCCGCTTTTCCATCGCCGGCATCCTAATGGTTCGGACCTGACGTCCGTCTGCGGTTCTTCTCAAGAAAAAAATCGGTTCGACATGACGCCATCAAGTCAAACGCTGGATGATCTGATCGCACCCCCTGTCCTGCAGCATCTGTCTGATTCCTTTTCCGAAAAACACAAAATCGCGATGATCTTTTACGATCATCAGGGTCGTTCGCTTACGCGAATGACCCGGTCGCCGATCTCCGGCCTGACCGACGGAAATCCGCTGGACGGATTCATCCACAAGGTTCTGGCAGCCGCGCCCGATGCCGAAGAGATGGGGCTGGCGGACGGGAAAGTCGTGTACAGCAGCTTTTTCAACGGCCTTTTGCGCCGCGCTCTGCTGCCCATCGTCTATCATCAGAGATATCTCGGCGTCTGCCTGTACGCCTGCGTCGAGCCCGGGCATTCCAATGAGCTGAAAAAATGGAGCTTTGTGCTCGAGGGCTTTTCCAGCGATGGGATCGATCCATTGGCCTACATGGACCAGGAGCCTCATCCGCCCACCGAGGGGATGATCCTGGTCTCCTCGGGTCTGCACAGCCAGTGGCAACGGCTGCTCGAAGCCGGCCGGCAGCAGTGGCTGGCCGAGTCCGTCGAATCCGCCGGCCTCGCGGAAGAGCCCGCTGAAGGATTGCAGGGCAGTGTGATCACCACCACCGCTTTGGATATCATCGCAGCGGATCTGCCGGCCATCGCCGCACTGGGTTACGACAACACCGACGAGATGGTGGGCTTGAATTTTCTCTCTCATCTGACCGCCCAGCCGGCCAAACGCGCCGAGCTGGCTGAATTTATCGAGAACGACGCGCCGGTGCAGCAGTTCGAGCTCGAGTTGTGCCGCAAAGACGGTTCCCCGGTTCTTGCGGTGCTTTCGGTGCATCCGCAAAAATCTTTTCAGGATGAACCGGTGGGCTATCAGTTTTTGTTTTATGAAAAGCATGCGGCCGGAAGCCCTGTTCAGCCGCCGCAGGAAACAGAGGCTGAAGAGGGAGAACCACCGTCCACCACGAAGCCGAACGCCGTTCTGCTGCGTGCTCAGTTGCGCGATCTGTATCAAAAACTCGCCAGTCAGCCGGAGCAGGGCGCCTCGCTGATCCGCACGCCGGCCCGGCCTGCGCTGGTCCTCGATCCGGCGGACCAGGTCGTGGTGTGGAACGAAGCCATGCAAGAGCTGCTGCACATTCCGGCTGCGTCCATCCTGCGCAACGACTTTGATCAACTGCTGATGCGCGACTCGCAGCAGACCTGGCACACCATGCTGGAGCGGTTCCGCCGGGAAAATGATTTGACCGAGCAGCCGCTGAGCCGGCCGTTGACGCTGCTGGACAACGAGGGCAATCCGAAAGAGGTCTGCGTCCACCTGTCGAAAAACGATCTGCTGGGATTGGAGCTGATCACCGTGGCGGTCACCGGCGCAGGCGACGGGTCTGCGGCCGATGATTTGACCGAAGGACAGCCGCCCGCTGTGGAGGATCAGGCTCTGATCGAAAAGCTGACGGCGGCCAGGGTCTGGCGACGCGGCGCGGATCTGGAGCGATTGCAACAGCTGGTGGCGGCGCTGGCCGGCAATCTGGAGCAGCCGCTGTTCTCCGCTTTCAGCCGCAGCGCCTGGATCTCTCTGCCGAGCTCGATCCCCCATTCCCAGCAGGACCCGTTTCTGCATCTGCAGCAGGATATTGAACAGACGTTCATGTTGCTCCGCCGTCTGCAGTATTTCAGTCAAAGCGTTCCGCTGCGCCGCCGGCCGGTGCCGGTGAACACGCTGGTGCGCCAGGCCGGCAGCCTGCAGGCGGAGCTGTTCGCGCGGCCGGTGGAGATGCATTTTGATCTTTCTCCGCTCTGTGGCCGGGTGATGGCCGACGTCTCGCTGCTGCATCAGGCGTTTGAGTACATCTGCCGCAATGCGCTGGAGGCGCTGCAGTTGACCGGCGGCCGCCTGTTGATCCGCACCCGTCCGGCTGAACTGCCGGACTCTGCAGAGCCGGTGTCCGCCATTGTCATCGAAGTCTTGGACAACGGGCCCGGCATCGACGACCGCGTCTGGCAGAGGTTGTGCGAGCCGTTCATCACCACCAAGCCGGAAGGCCGCGGCCACGGCCTGGGTTTGGCGGCGGCCTATGGCATTGTGGCCGGCCATCAGGGCCGGCTGATCGTGCATAGTCAGATCAACGCCGGCACGCTGGTGCAGCTGTTTCTGCCGGCGTTGGCGCCGGAGCAGGCGCCGGAGGACCTCGAGGCTTCGGTGATCGCCTTTCGTCAGGCCAGAACGCTGTTGATTGTGGATGACGATCCGGACCTAACGCCGTTGATGAAGCGGGCGTTGGAGAACAACGGCTATGAAGTGACGGCGCTGGTGACCGGCGAGCGGGCGATTCAGTGGGTGCAGGGTCATCTCGACGAGATCGACGGCGCGGTGATCGATCTCTCGCTCGAGGGCATGTCCGGCCTCGATTGTGCGAAAAAGATATTGCAGGAGAAGCGGATCCCCATCATTTTGTCCAGCGGTTATCCGCCGGTCCCCGCTGCTATGGAGGTGGTGCAGGCCTGTCAGGGCGCGTATCTGCAAAAGCCCTACGGCATGAGCTACCTGGTGGAGATGGCCCGGCAGATATTCTGATACTTTTACAAAAACGCCCACCTTTGAAAGGGTACGGGTATATCGAGTGTAGTTCTCCCTTTTGAGAGTGAGGACAGGGGCTTAGTTGTTCTTGACAATGAGAAAAATACAGCGAGTGTAGTCCCCCCTCTTGAGAGGGGGTGTGTTTCTTGCTGCTGCAACGGTTATGTAAGGTCGAGACTCAGTCTGAAGAACACTGAGGAGTGGGGATAATTTCGAAACTAACCAATCGGAGGTCGCTTTGGTCTCACGGAGAAGTTTC
>CAZKQR010000120.1:0-11023 GCA_964554965.1 uncultured Cytophagia bacterium
GCGTCGCAGTCCCATCGTCTCCTTGCCCAAAAGCCGGAAGACGCCCCAGGCCACGATCAGCAGCGGCATCACCACAATAGGGTAGCCGATGGTGAGGTGAATCAGATACCACGAGAGCCAGACGCCGACCAGACCGAGGCTGTTATGCACCATGCCGGGCCGCGCCTCTTTGGGCAGGTCGTCGGGATGATAGGTGACAAACGCGATGGTCAGCATGACGCCGAGAAGGATCAACAGAACGCCGATGAGCTCATCCAGCTTGCGCTGATTGAGTTGATCCCGGCTGGCCGCTTTGGATTTCGAAGGTTTTTTTGCCATATCGGTTCGTTAATTGCGAAACGGGTTGGTGGAATTCACCGGATCGTGGATGGCCACGGAGCCGGTCCTCTCAGCCGCAGGATGAACCGCGCCATTCATCGCGGCAACAGCCGGATGGCGCCGTCGACATAAACCGGAAGCACATCGAGCGAATTGAGCCGCGAACAGATTTCGAGATCATCCGCATAGCCGATCTTTTGCAGGTGTTCCCCGTGTGGACTGGCGATCATCATCGCCAGCAGGTCGATTTTATGATCGCGGGCGACAGCCGCCGCTCCCCGGGCCTGTTCCGTCAAATGCACTTTGTCTGTTAAAATCTCCTGCAGCCTTTCGACCAGCAGTCCGGCGCAGACCGTGTCTTCCAACGACTCTTCCCCATCCTGGCCGGAACAGATGATCACCACATCCTGATCAACGGTGCGCAGAAAAGAGATCACGCTGTGCAGATTCAGAAAGGACAGCACCAGGGTGCGCTGTGCGCCCTGCGCCCAGAGCAGCGCCCGCGTGCCGTTGGTCGTGGTCAGGATGATGGTCTTGCCCGCCACCACGTCGGTCTGAAACTCTTTGGGCGAATTGCCCAGATCAAAACCGTCGATCTGACGGCCGTGGCGCTCGCCGGCGAACAACAGCAGCGGCCGCGGGTAAATGGCGGCGGCATCATAGGCGTCCGCCACCTCTGCCACCGGTATGATCTCCCTGCAGCCGTTGGCCAGCGCGGTGCAGATGGTGCTGGCTGCGCGCAGGACATCGATGACCACAGCGATGCTGTCCTCTAAACGCGGCTGATAAGCGGACGAGGGATCTCTGACAACATCGATTTTCATAATGCGACCCTGGTTGTCTTATTGAGGCGAACGTTTGACGAACGGCGTCTCACACACCACAGCCGGCGCCTGCGTATTGCGTATTTCAATCGACAACGGTGTGCCGAACGCTGCCAGTGCGACAGGCACATAGCCGGTGCCGATGCCTTTTTCCAACATGGGTGAAAAAGAACCGCTGGTAACCGTGCCCACCGGCTGCGAACCGGAAAAAATCCGGTAACCATGGCGCGGGAACGCCTTGCCTTCCATGGAGAAACCGATCAGCTTGCGCGTGACGCCCTGCTCGCGCACCCGCTGCAAACTTTCGCGGCCGATAAAATCGCCCTTGGCGAGTTTGGTGACCCAGCCCAGGCCGGCCTCCAACGGATTGGTGTTCGCATCGATGTCATTGCCATAGAGACAATACTTCATCTCCAGCCGCAACGTGTCGCGCGCGCCCAGGCCAATGGCTTCGATGTCGAACTCTTTTCCCGCCTCCATCAACGCCGACCAGACACGGGCCGAATGCTCAACCGGAAAACAGAGTTCAAACCCCGGCTCGCCGGTGTAACCGGTGCGCGACAACATCATGTTCACACCCGCCGCTTCGCCTTCGCGCAACCAGTAAAAAGGAATCTGCTGTAAATCTACGGACGTCAGCTTTTGCAGGGTGGCGAAAGCCTTGGGACCCTGCAAGGCCAACAGCGAACAGCCGTCGCTGCGATCCTCCAGCGATACGTCGGAGATCATGTGGCTGTTCAACCATTCCCAGTCCTTCTTCAGGTTGGAGGCGTTGACCACCAGCATGTAGCGGTCTTCCGCAAGACGATAGACCAAAAGATCGTCGACAATGCCGCCGTTCTCATAACACATGGCCGAGTATTGCACCTGATTGATCGCCAGTTTGGCGACATCGTTGGTGGTCATCTTTTGCAGAAAGGGCAGGGCCTGCGCTCCGGCGACAAAAAATTCACCCATGTGGGAAACGTCGAACAATCCCACAGTGGAGCGCACGCGGCGATGCTCCTCCATAATGCCGCGATATTGAATCGGCATATAATAGCCGGCGAACTCGACCAGCTTGGCGCCCAGCTGCTGATGTAGCTCGTAAAATCCTGTTTTTTTGATTTCCATGATCTATCTCTATCTTTTCATTAAAGTTTAGAAGCTGCCTGCTTGCATCTTATAAAGTAATAAGTATTTCCCATAGTGTCAAGGCCATTTTCAAGATCAAATTGAAAGAAATCAAGGCGGGGACGAACGGCAAGTTCAGCTGCGGCCACGCGCTGGAAAAAAGCACGCGGCCGCAGTGCCCGGTGATTAAAAAAGATTGATCACATCGTTAAATATGACGAAAACCATTAATGCCAACAGCAGCGCCATGCCGATCTGCTGGGCGACGATCTTGATCTTGGTCGACACCGGCCGGCGGATCACCGCTTCGATCAACAGCAGCACCAGGTGACCGCCGTCCAGCGCCGGGATCGGCAACAGGTTCAGAATCGCCAGGTTGAGGCTGAGAAAGGCGGTGAACATCAGCAGGCTGCCGAAACCGGAGCGGGCGGAATCACCGGCCAGCTGGGCGATGCGCACCGGGCCGCCCAGGCCTTCCTTTAACGACACTTCGCCGGAGAAGAGCATGCCGAACGATTTGAACACCAGCACCGTGAGCCGCCAGGTTGAGGAAAAACCGCTGGTGATGGATTCCACCAGGCCGGCTTGACGGACTCGCGTTTTCGGCTCAACGCCGATGAGTCCGATCTTTTGGATTTTATCCAGCTGTGGAGTGATGGCGGCGGAAAATTTCTCGCCGGCCCGTTCCCATTCGACCAGCACCGCTTTGTCCGGCGCCGCATGAATGATCGCGACCAGCTGGTCCCAGCTGTTGATCGGTTTCTGATCCACAGCTAAAATCTTGTCGTTCTCCTGCAGCCCGGCGGCCTTGGCCGGCATGTTGTCGACCACGCGCCCCACCACCGGTCCGATGGTCTCTGGAATGCCGGCCATAAAAGTGCCGACGGAAAAAACCAGCACCGTGAGCAGCACGTTAAAGATGGGACCGGCGGCGATGACCAGAGAACGCGCCCACACCGGTTTGGACATGAACTCCCATGGCTCCCCTTTGACGCTCTCGGTGTCCATACTCTCATCGATCATGCCGGACAATTTTACATAGCCGCCGAAAGGCGTGGCGGAGACGCAATAGTCGGTGTCGCCGATCTGTTTGCCGAACAATCGCGGCGGATAACCTATGGAGAACCGTTCCACGCGAATGCCGGTCAGTTTAGCCAGAAGGAAATGGCCGAACTCGTGAACAAAGATGAGCAGACTGAGAACGAAAAAGAACGGGATGAGGTAGCTGGTGAAAAGGTTCGCGGCTATGATAAGCATGAGAGCTCCTGAGAATAATATGGATTTTATTTAGAGCGAAAAAAAATTCCTTCGACAAAACCCGCCATGCGGGTGTTTTTATCTCCTCGAGCGGAATCACTACATTTAGAAAGCACGCCTCCTTGTTCATGGCTGCGTTCTTGAACGATGCCTTGCGGCAGGCAAGGTCCATCAGGTCGTGAACGGAGGGCAACGCCTGAGGGGATCCACCTCTTGCACCGATGTGCCGTCTTTCGTCCGGCTAATTCACCGCAGCGCTGACAAACTCTCTGGCCCAGCGATCCGCTGATAATAACTCTTCAACATCCGGCTTTATTTCCAGCCTGTGCGCCTGCAGGCTCGCATCAACCAGCTCGGCGATGCGGGGAAAAGAAATCCGTTCCTCAAGGAACAGCTGCACCGCCGCTTCGTTGGCGGCGTTGAGAACGGCCGGCGCAGTGCCGCTCTGTCGCAGCGCTTCGTAGGCCAGCCGCAGACACGGGAACCGGTCTGTATCCGGCTCGGCAAACGTAAGCGACAGCCGGCTGCCGAATTCGAGCCGGGGAAATGCGGATGGTTTGCGCTCCGGCCAGGTCATGGCCAGCTGAATGGGCAGGCGCATATCCGGCAAGCCCATCTGCGCCTTGATGGATCCATCGCAGAACAGCACCATGGAATGGATGATGGACTGCGGGTGCACCACCACACGAATTTTTTCCACCGCCACTCGAAACAGCCAGTGGGCTTCGATCACCTCCAGCCCCTTGTTCATCATGGTGGCGGAATCGATGGTGATCTTGGGGCCCATGGACCAGTTCGGATGTTTGAGCGCCTGGGCCGGGGTAATGGAAGCGAACGCCTCTTTCGCCAGAGTGCGGAACGGTCCGCCGGATCCGGTCAACAGGATGGCCTCGACGCTTCTTTCCGTTTCGCCCAGCAGACACTGAAACACGGCGCTGTGCTCGCTGTCAATGGGCAGGATCGCCGCACGATGGTGCGCCGCCGCGGCGGAGACCAGCTCGCCGCCGATGACCATGGTCTCTTTGTTGGCCAGCGCCACCGGCTTGCCGCGTTGCAGAGCGCTCAGGGTAGGACGGAAGCCAATGCTGCCCACCACGGCATTGACCAGGAGATCATAGTCGGCAGAGCCGGCCAGTTGCAGCAGCGCGTCGGCGCCGGTGATCAACTCCACGCCCAGCTTTTTAAACGCGGTGCGATGGTCGTCGCTCACTGCCGCGCCGGTGATCGCGGCGATCTGCGGCCGAAAACGTTTCGCCTGTTCATACAATGCGTCGATTCGGCGGTGTGTGCTCAGGGCGGTGACGACACACTCTTCAGCCAGCTGATCGACGACCTCGAGGCTGTTAACGCCGATGGAGCCTGTGGAACCCAGTAGGGCAATCTTTTTCAATTCAACGGCGCTCTCTTGATGACTGTTCTGCCATGGCCGTCAGCCGGTGCTGCATCTCGCTGTCCGCCTGACTGCGGTTCTGTTCTGCGGCTGCCCGCTCTTCAAGAGAGAGCGGCTCCGTCATCCATTCGATGTTCAGCGCCTGTTGGAAGCCAAATTTCAGCGCTTCCGCCAGATCTTTATAGCGCAGCGGATGAGCGGCCAGTTCGTTGAGGCAGACCGTATGGGCGGCCATATAGCGATGAATCGATTGACGCCGCGCCTGGTCGCCGCGGGCCAGATAAAAGGCCAGATCGCAGTGTTCCGGTCCGATCAAAATCGAACCATGCTGCAAAACCGCATCGGCGAATCGCCGCTGAGCGCTGCCCACCAGTTTTCTCCCCTGCACGCCGATCTCGTGTTGAATGGCGGAAGCATAGCAAAGGCTGGAGAGTTCACCGCGTGAAAAATCTTGAGCGGTGCGCTGGGAACGATCGAAAACAGCCGGTATTCGCAGCTGCGTCAGTCCCGCCAGAATGGCCAGGGAGATCTGCTCGTAAACCGCCATGATCTCCAGATTGAACAGACGGCTGGCAGGGCTGAGCGTGACGCTGTAGGTCAATTCGTTGCTGTGTAAAACCGCGCGGCCGCCGGTCGGGCGATAGACCACGTCCACTCCCTGACGGCGGCAGGCGTCCAGATCGATCTCCGCGAGCGATTGATGATACCCCAAAGAGACGGCTGCCGGCTGCCAGCGATAGACGCGCAGGGTTGCCGCAAAGGGACGCAGCGCCGCCTGCTGCGCCAAAGCCAGATCCACAGCCATGTGGAAAGATCCGCTGCCGCCGTTGCTGTCGATGAAGCGCCAGCGTTCCGAGGCTGCAGGCAAAGATCAGCGCTCCCGTCCGCGCAGAATGCCGCGCTGCGAACGTTCGATAAAAGTGAGCACATGGACCACTTCGGGGATCAGCGGCACCTGTTCCCGTATTTGCGCCACCGCCTGAGTGACGTTCAGGCCGGAGCGATAGAGCAGCCGATAAGTCCGTTTCAGCAACAGCGTCGTCTCTTCGGAATAGCCGCGCCGTTTCAGGCCCACCGAGTTGAGGCCGCAAAAGCGCAGCGGTTCTTCCGAGGCGAGGATATAGGGCGGCACGTCTTGAATGACGCGAAAGCCGCCGCCGATCATGCAGTGCCGGCCCACGGTACAGAACTGGTGCACCGGCGACATACCGCCAATGATGGCCCAGTCCTCCACGGTCACATGGCCGCCCAGCTGAACGCCGTTGGCCATGATCACATGATCGCCGATGGTGCAGTCGTGCGCCACATGGGCATAGGCCATGAGCAGGCAGTCAGAGCCGATGGAGCTCTTGTTGTGCGCCAGAGTGCCGCGGTTGAGGGTGCAGAACTCACGCACCACCGTGCGGTCGCCGATTTCAAACAGAGTGCTCTCGCCGCCGAATTTCAGGTCCTGCGGCAGAGTGGCCACCACCGCGCCCTTGTGAATAGAGCACTGTTTGCCGATGCGGGCGCCGTCGGCGATATAAACCTGGGGTCCGATGTGGGTGCCGTCATCAATGACCACATCCCCTTCCACAATGGCGTAAGGGCCGATCACCACGTCCAAGCCGATCTGTGCCTGCGGATTCACCAAAGCCGTTGGATGTATTTGCGTCACAAAACCCTCACTAAAAAAAACGCGGCGCACCGATGAAAGGCGCCGCTCCGATTTATACTCGATCCACGATGGCTGCCATCAACTCGGCTTCACAGACCAGTTCATTGTCCACCAGCGCCCGTCCGATCATTTTACACATGGTGCGCCGGTTGGCCGCCAGCTCCACCTCAAAGCGGATGGTGTCGCCGGGGGTGACGGTTTTGCGGAACCGCACGTTGTCGATGCCGGTGAAATACACCAGCTTTTTATCCGGCTCGGTCTCGGTGTTGAGCAGGAGAATGCCGCCCACCTGCGCCATGGCCTCGACGATGAGAACGCCCGGCATGATCGGCCGGCCGGGAAAATGACCCTGAAAGAACGGTTCGTTCATGGAGACGTTTTTAATGCCCACCACATGTTCCTGCGGGACCAGATCGATGATCTTGTCCACCAGCAGGAACGGGTAGCGATGCGGCAGAATTTTTAGAATGGCATTGGCATCGAGAAAAGCGGACTGATCGTCGGACACCGCGTACTTGGAGCGGATGAGTTTCTTCTTGTACTCCTTGCGGATCAGTTTCACCAGTTCCACGTTGGCCGCATGGCCGGAACGGGCGGCCATCACATGGGCCTTCAGCGGCATGCCCAGCAGGCAGAGATCGCCGATCAGATCCAGGGCTTTGTGGCGCACCTGTTCATTGGGATAGCGCAGCTCTTTGCCGTTGAGGATGCCGTTGTTGGACAGGGTTACGCTGGTGTCGATGCCGAAGAGCTTGCGCAGATCAATCAGCTCCGTCTGGGTCATGTCGCGATCGATGACCACCACCGCGTTGTCCAGCGAGCCGCCCTTGATCAGGCCGGCTTTCCACAGATGCTCCACCTCGCTGAGAAAACAGAACGTGCGCGAGGCGGCGAACTCGGTGGCAAACTCTTCATGCAGCGAGTACATGGAGGTGTACTGAGTGCCCAGGGCTGGATTTTTATAATCCACCATAAAAGTAATACGGAATTCATCCGAGGGAAAGACGACAATGTCGATGCCGCGGGCCGGCTCATGATAGGTGATGGTCTTGTCGACGATGAGATAATCGCGCGGAGAGTCCTGTTCCTGCAGACCGGCTTTGAGCAGAATCTCGACAAAGGGCAGGGCGCTGCCGTCGCCTACGGGCGGTTCGTTGCCGTGCACTTCGCAGATGATGTTGTCGATCTCCAGGCCGCTGACCGCGGCGAGAACATGCTCGACGGTGTGAATTTTCGCCTCGCCGATGCCGATGGTGGTGCCGCGGGAGATATCCAACACATGGTCGATGTCCGCCGGGATGATGGGAGAATTGGGGATATCGGTTCGAATAAAAATGATGCCATTGTTGGCAGGAGCCGGTTTAAAGGTGATCTTGGTTTTATTGCCCGTGTGCAGTCCGACGCCGGAATAGGAAACCTCGTGTTTAATCGTCTGCTGTTGCTTAAGCATTCATCCTCCTGAGTCAACGTGGTGCAGGGAAAGGGATCCTTCCGGGGGTCAGCTTTTCGTCTGCAGTTTCTCCAGTGCTTCCTCCAGACGCTTTACTCGTTTGAGCAATTCCGGAAGCCTGCTGATGCCGGCCTCCTCCCTTTTGGCGCTCATGTGTTCGCGCGCCGGATAGCCGGAGACAAAGACGCCTTGGGGAACCGATTTGGTGACACCGGACTGAGCGCCGACCGCGGCGCGGTCGCCGATCTCGATGTGGCCCACGGCGCCGGCCTGACCGCCGATGCGCACATACCGGCCGACGCGGGTGCTGCCTGAAATGCCGGACTGGGCGGCCAGAGCGGTGTGGCTGCCGATCTCCACATTGTGCGCGATCTGGATCAGATTGTCCAGTTTGGCGCCGGCGCGGATCACGGTTTCGCCCAGGGTGGCGCGATCGATGGTGGTGTTGGCGCCGATCTCGACATCGTCTTCGATCACCACCACGCCCAACTGTGGAATTTTGTGATAGCGGCCGTCGCGAAAGGCAAAACCAAAGCCGTCGGAGCCGACCACAGCGCCGCAGTGGAGGATGACCCGATGGCCGATGCGGCAATTCTCCCGCACCGACACGTTGGCGTAGAGCACGCAGTGCTCGCCGACCTGCACGCCGTCGCCGAGCACCACGCCGGGATGGAGCTGGGTGGCCTGTCCGATGCGGCATCCCCGGCCGATGACCACCAGGGGGCCGATGGCGGCGTCCGCCGCGATCTCTACGTCTTGAGCGATCACGGCGCTGGGATGCACGCCGGCGGGCAAGGCCGGTGCGGCGCCGTACAGTTTTTGCATCAAGGTCATGAACGCAAAATAGGGATCTGCGCAGCGCAGCAGCGTTTTATTCGCAGCGGGGAAATCCTTCGGCACCAGCACGGCGGAAGCGGCGGTGGTGGCCAGATATTTCTCATAACGGGGATTGCTGATAAAGGTGAGCGCGCCCGGACCGGCCTCTTCGATCTTGGCCAAACGATCGATGGTCAGTCCGTCCTCCCCGTCCACTACGGCATCCACCCACTGCGCAATTTCCTTGACCGTATAAGGCATACGTTCATCTCTCGCATAAAAATATCAGCCACGCACCGGTTTGAATCGGCGCGTGGCATGAAAACAGTGCACACAGAGTTGGAAAAAACAGCCCGTGCGGCCTAATTTCTGGTCCCGGTAGCCCGACGGGTGGTGCCGGTGCTCTCCAGACCTTTTTCCAGGTCCTTGATCACATCTTCGGTCAAATCCACCTGACGCGGGCTGGCGTAAACGATGTTGCCGGCCACGGTGTCAAAGACATAATCAAAGTTCTGCAGCTCGGCGACCTTTTTGATGGCCTGATTGATCTTGTCGAAAATCGGCTGCATCAGTTCTTCCTGCTTTTTAAAGAATTCGCCGCCCTGTCCCCATTTTTCCGCCTGGAACTGCTGGATCTTCATGTACAGCGTCTGCAGTTCCTGCTGTTTTTCGCGCTTGCGCTCTTCGCTCAGCAGCAGACTCTGGGATTCGAGCTGTTCGCCCATCTCCTGGAATTGCTTCTGCAGCGTTTTGCCCTCTTCCTCCCAGGTCACGTTGATTTTGTTCAACCGTTCCTGAGTGTCCTGGGCCTCTTTGTAATTGGCTACGATTTTTTGCGAATTGATGTAGCCCATCTTTTGCGCAAAGGCAGACGAACCGACCATCATAACGCCGATGAAAACCACTAGCCATGCGTTTCTTGTTTTCACTTTATCCTCCTGTAAACACATATAGGGTTGGCTGAATTAAAAACTCTTGCCGAATACAAAGTGCATCTTCCATTTGGGGGCTGCGTTGCCGTAGGCATCCACCCGGTCAAATCCGTAGCCGTAATCAAAGCCGATGATGCCGATCATGGGCATGTAAACCCGGGCGCCGACGCCTGCCGAACGCTTCATGCTCGAAGGATCGGCGCGCTTGAAATCGGGCCAGACATTGCCCGCTTCGGCGAACAGCAGGGCAAAGATGGTCGGATTGGGCGCGATGGGCACTCGCAGCTCCATGGTGTATTTCAACATCGCCTTGCCGCCCTCGGCCGCCGAATAGTCTTCACTCAGCGGGTCGTTATAGCCGCGCAGGGGGATCGAGCGCGACATGCCCGAGCCGCCCATGAAAAAATATTCGTAATACGGTATAAAGGGGTTCTTGCCGATGCCTTCCATATAGCCGCCTTGAAAACTGGAATAGAGCACCAGATTCCAGACCGACGGCATGAACCAGTCAAAGCGCATGGTGTGTTTGTGATAATCCACCGTGCCGCCTAAAAAGGTGCCGGAGAGCTCGTTGGTAAAGGTCACATCGGAACCGGCGGTGGGAAATTCCGGCCGGTCCAGGCTGTTGCGGCTGAGAACCTGGGTGACGGCGCTGCTGGTGCGCGGCCAGGAGGCGGTGACAATGCCGTTGGGATTGTATTGTTTGTAGGTTTCATTGAAATCGGACAGCGAGGTCTGGTCCAGGCTGTACATCACGCTGGTGCTGAAAAAGTTGTCCGGC
Source organism: uncultured Cytophagia bacterium (assembly GCA_964554965.1). Classification (GTDB taxonomy): domain Bacteria; phylum Zhuqueibacterota; class Zhuqueibacteria; order Residuimicrobiales; family Residuimicrobiaceae; genus Anaerohabitans. Next base: position 10,539 of record CAZKQR010000120.1, read on the forward strand.
CAGCTCAAGCGGCGGCCCAGGGACAGGGTAAACCCCTGGCTCTCCTGACGGAACCCATACCAGACGGCGCTGCGCATGGTGTTATAGATGTTGAATCCCGCGGTGGTGGGCGTATCCATCACCCAGGGTTGGGCATAGCCCAGATTCATCGAGCGGTAGTAGCGGCCGAAATTCCAATCGATGCTGGCGCGCTGGCCGGTGCCCATCAGATTGGCCATGGACAGGCCCACCGAACCGACAAAGCGGTCATACTCGCTCCAGCCGGCCGACATGTTGGCGGTATCCGTGGACTTTTCCTCCACCTTGAACTCGAGATCCACCTTGTCCTCGTCGATGGGCGTGACCTTGGGCTCCACATTGGCGAAATAATTCAGCATCCACACTTCGCGTTGACTGCGCTCCAGCAGGGAGCGGTTGAAATAATCGCCGGGCAGGATGCGCAACTCGCGGCGGATCACCTTTTCCCGGGTCTTGCTGTTGCCCAC
>CAZKQR010000121.1:0-11010 GCA_964554965.1 uncultured Cytophagia bacterium
GGCGCATTGGTCAGACATGAGGCCACGCGACGAGGGCTGGAACACAACGCGCCGCTTCAGGTGGTTTGCGCCAAGGCCGGTGCAGGGGCTCGACCGGATTCCGCATCGTTCATCTCCGTCTCCCAGCCCAACGTGATCGTGTCGGTGGTAAAAAAAGCCGAAAAAGGCAAAGGGATCGTGCTGCGCTGCTATGAGACCGACGGTCAGGACGCGCAGGTGACGATGGCCTTTGCCAACCCCATCCGCTCGGCGTGGCATACGGATCTCATCGAAAGAGATGGGAAACCCGCCCCTATCGTCAACGGCCGACTGGTCGTTCCCATCGGCAAACATGCCATCGAGACCTATCGCTTGGTCTTTGAATGACAGAGGCCGCTGGTGAAGAGGTGAGCAGGGCCGGGCCCGGCCGCTGATCGATAAAAGAACGCGCCGCACTCTAGGGACGATTTATGAAAAAAACAACGATTTTGTTTGGAATTGATCGAAATTATACATATATTGATGTATTAGATACAGTACACCGTATGTCTTAATGCTGCTGATGAACCGTACGAATCCCTTCAAGGGCGGAAGGCCATCATCCAGATAGACTCGTTGGCGTACACCTTACCCGGCGGTTGAGCCGGGCTGTTACAAGTAGAAGAAGGGAAATGTTCCATGGAAAAAGGAACGGTCAAATGGTTCAACGCGGCAAAAGGCTTTGGCTTTATTACCCGCGAACAAGGTGAAGATGTTTTCGTTCATTTCAATGCGATCACGTCAAGTGGATATAAAACCTTGAATGAGGGCGACAAGGTAGAGTTCGAAATCGAAAAAGGTCCCAAAGGCCTCAACGCATCGAACGTCACCGTCGTCCAGTAAACGCGAAAACGTTTTACGACAAAAAAACCCTGCCCACCCGGCAGGGTTTTTTATTTGGTGGAGGCGGCCGGAGCGAATCCCGAGCTTTGGCGCCCCACGCGCCGACAAGACCGCAAAAGCGGCTTGGCCGGTCCAGGCCAAATTAATGGACCGTGCCCGCCTGGAGTTCTTCCTGCGTCGCTTCCCGAATATCGACAATCTTGGCTTTAAAATTCAATGTTTCCCCGGCCCCGGGATGATTTGAATCGAGGACCACCTCCGACTCGTTGTAGGACTTGACGATCACCTTGATGCGCTGGCCGTTTTTCTTTTTCGCGTTAAGAGTTCTGCCGATATGCAAAGCGACACCGGAAGGGATCATTTTCCTTGGATAAATTTTTATCAGTTTTTCGTTGATGAAGCCATAGGCATCCTGAGGTTCGATGGTGCCGTCTTTTTTTTGCCCGATCTGCATTCCCATGATCGCATTTTCCAGACCGGTGATGACCTGGTGATGCCCAACCAGAATGTGCACCGGTTTCTGCGTGGTGGTCGAATCAAAGATCTCGCCTGAATTTAATCTCAGTGTGTAATGAAATACGACCACTCGGTTCTTCTCCACTCTCATGGCAAACTCCTTCATAAATACATTAAAAGCCGGAACGACCCGCCGGCGTGAGCGCTAAAATTTTAATGGCATCGTCGGCCATAAGAAAGCCGGGGCATATCATCTTGAGCATCGACTTGACGTTCATGAAAACGTTGCCTAGCCTCTCCAGGGATGCGCCGTTCTCAATCGCCTTGCCGATGTATTCATCATCCTCGATGCGAACCACTTGCAGATAGTCGGGATTATTATCTCTGAAAAACGGCTTCATGGAGGTAACACTGGCATCCAGCTGATCATTCAGCTTATCACTGGTTCTGACTCCCACAAACATGGTATTCCCTTGATGCGACATCCTCACCTCTCTGTTTTTTCTTCTCAGCTAAAAATAATGCCCAGGTCCCATGCTGAATGCCATTACGCCTGAGCCCGGCTGCTCACGGATCCGCTACCGCATGGAATCACGGATGGCGCCAAGGATCATCTGCCCGGAGGGCTCATGAAGCCCTATCCTGGGGACATTCGATTGGTACAAGTAAGCAGCCTCCCCTTCTGCTGAAAGGGTCACCACTTTCAAGGAGGGTTGCTCACCCAACAATTGACAACAGATTCTAGGCTCTGCGGCCGCCTTAATCGGTGTAATCAGAACCACATCCACCAGCATTCCCCTGACCGCGATCAGGAGCTCGATGGGATCAACCACCTCGCCGACCAACTCCATATCCGGCTGACGTTCAATCATGCCACGGATCACCTCGGATAGCATTTGGGGCCGACTGGCAAGCATGATTCTGATTTTAGTATGGCCTGGTTTCATAGGAGCCATAAGATAGGCACATCAGAGCGAAAAAACAATGGACCCGAGGGTTCAAAGGGGTTCCAGGGAAGGGACTAGTCCTCAAACAACTCAAAACAGGCCTGGATCGAGTGAGGACCGAGTGTTTGCGGCGAAAACACCGGCCCTAGGACTGATTCTTCAACAGATTTCGCTCGCGAGCGTACTGCACGGCCTCAAGACGGTTATACAGTTGCAGTTTGTCGAGAATGTTATGAATGTGGTTTTTAACCGTCTGGGTTTCAATGAAAAGGCGCTGGGCAATCTCTTTATTGGACAGTCCCTCGGCGATGAGATTGACGACTTCCAGCTCGCGGCCGGTCAGCTTGACCGAAGTGACCGGCGTTTCATCCGTGCGTTGATAAGCCAACTCGGCGATGCGCGTAAATAAAGAAGCGGTCATTTGCGGAGAACAGAAGGATTCACCACGATGAACAGAACGGATGGTTTCCACCAGATTCTCCAGAGAGGTTTCCTTCAAAACATACCCGGCAGCCCCGGCCTCAATACAGGACATGATTTCATCGGTCAGGTCGATCATTCCAAGGATGACCACTTTCACCTCCGGAACGGTACGGCGCAGCGCCTGAGTGACCTGGATGCCATCCTTGTCGGGCATGCCAAAATCAATCAGCGCGACTTCGGGACGCAACTTTTTAATCTGTTTCAGCGCTTCATCCCCGCTCGGCGCCAGACCCAGAACCACGATGTCGGCCCGCTCCGACAACATGGAGCCGAGACCTTCGCGGAATAAACGGTTATCATCCGCTATGAACACTCGAATGGGATCAGTCATGGAACCCTCTTGAATGGAAAGATTTCCTCTCCCAAGCATCCATACAAAATAGAGCTCTATCGCAACTCGCACCGTCGGTGGATGGTGAAATGAAAGTCTTCCAACTGTAAATTAGGCAATTTTGACCGCAATCGCAACGTCAAAAGGCGCCTGAGCGGGGAGGTCTCAGTAAACCAACTGAGTGATCAATTCAGGGATTGGTTTTGCGCCCAGGGTGAAAGGATATGGCCGGATACAGAGGAACGTGCGCCGCGATCCATTGGACATCGCCTTTGCAGGCGGTGTTCGCCGCAGCGTGTGGGTGCGGAACGGTGCACCATGCATGGAGAGCTATTGGATGGGTTGCACTACCGCATAAATCTTCACCTTGGTCAAATCGATCCCGACGATGGCATGACCGTCTCGATCATGGTGGAGTTCGATCCTGCGCTCACCGTCGACTTCAGGGCTTCTAAGGCACAGAGGTGACAACGGAACCCTTGCAACGTCGATGCGATAGGAGACAGCGCCCTCACCGGCCGGCGCATCGATGTCTTGGAGAATGGGGATGTCGGCGCCGTCCTTGATGTAAGGATGAGGCACAGCGATTAATCCTGTGTTTAATAAATGAATGACCGGTTGATTCCGGTAAAATCGGATTCGGGCCGCCCATGAAGAGTCGCCGCCGACCTGTTTCAGTGCCGGACGAAACCCGACTCGCTCCATCCACTCTTCCCCTGGAGTGACCCCGCCGACGGTTGGAATAATCATGAGATTGTTGTACTGCGCAGCCGCCAAAACGTCCGACAAGGGGATTTTCCTTTTATATCCCTTCTCATCATGGGTTCCGAACGGCAGGGCGAGCCAGACGGGCCCTCCCTGCTCGAGATACGTTATAATCGCAGCCAGCTGCTGATCGGAAACACAGCCGATGCTGTCCAGGATCAGCGGCGTGCGCTCCCGGCACAGAGCGATCGGATCAGCCAGTTCCTCACAGCGGACAAACCGGTAGCCGATGCTCGCCTTTACCAGCAACGCAGACCAGGCGGTCGCCTTGTCCCACTGCTCCAATCCGTCCTGTGTGCGCCACCCGTTCTCCCGGCAATAGCGGCTGTTCACCAACCGGACCTCCACCAGATCAACGCCGTCGTAAATGTTCCAGTTGCTATGATCGATTTCCCATGTGTTGTACCGGCCGACAAGACTCTCGATTTCCATTCTGTCCGCCGGATCTTCTTCGAGCCTTTGATTCAGGGTGCTGCTCCAATTGGCCACGCCCCAGAAACGGCTGAGGCACCAGCCCAGATAGGCGCCCTTTTCATAGATCGTATAACTGAGCGCCATAGCCGGCGCATGATTTTTTTTACGGGCGATATCCTTCTGGTGCAGCGCTTCTGCATCCATCCGCACCCATTGGACGCTGTTCACATTGATGCCGCAGTTCTCGAGCATAAAGAAATCGAGGCAGGGCGACATCCGTTCCAAATTGAGCGCGAGCGCGTTTAGCAGCATCGGACCAGAGGAGGAGCAGCAGGTCATCAACGGTTTATCGCCGACCGTCTCTTTCACCCGGAGCAGATGGCCGGCCACCGAGTCTGCTTTCATTTGGATCCATTCGCGGAACGCGGGATTCTCATAATTGCCCCAGGAGATCTCATCCCGGCTGTTGGTGTCGCCCCAAAAGGCAGCGTCCTCCAGCGGAGGCAGGTCGCGCCCGTACTCTTGTTTGAACCGCTCGCGGCAATAGCGGCAGCCGCAGACCACCAGGCCCGCATAGTCGCACATATCGTCCACCTCGATGCCGTCCAGGGGCACCTCCCGCAGCAATCTTTGGAGATATTTTTGATGCATATCCCAGAAAGCGGGATTGTTGTGGCAAAAGGCCTCCAGCTGATACTGCTTGGCATAGCCGCGGCCTCCGGTGCGCAGATCCACTTGACACAGATCGTTGAAATAATGGCCTTGGTACTGGGCGTGCTCCGCAGCCAGTGGATCATGAAACAGCAAAACATGATGACGCTGGTTCTTGTGCAGCTTGATCAGCTCGTCTTTCCCTCGGGGCCGCTCCACATGATTGCAGGAATAATGGTCCATGAATTTAATCTGGCAGCGATGCAGCTCTTCACAGACATTCGCATAATAGCCGTGCAGCCGGTCAAAGTAATCGGCAAAGTCAAAGCGGATGTGAAAACCGAAATTGATGGCCGTGTCGATGCGGGCTTGGGCAAAGGCCTCGGCGCGGCGTCGAATCCGGTCTGTGATCTTTTTCTGCGGCCACAGTAGATCCTCCAGCTCGCACCACCAGCTGGCGGCCCGCACGGGCATAAAGGACTGGGGGGCGCTGTTCGCTTGAACCCGGCCCGCATTAGGGGACTGCGTAGGCCGGGCGTGCGCCCGCAGCGAAGGAGCTGCAGCCACTCCTAGGCCGATGGCGTGCAGCACCGACGTCTTGATGAACCTCCGTCGGCTGGGGGGTGATGACTGGGCCATGTCTGCTCCTCAACGGTTTTTGACCAGGGTGTGAACGCCTGCGGCCTGTGTCCCGTCGAGCGGACTCAGGTTCGCCGCCCGCAGCAGGCCGGGCTTGTTCTACGGAAAAATTACGCAATCAGCCACGAAAACGCAATCCCTTTCCTCCTTTTGTTCAACCGCGCTCCACGAGCCTTGAGCAGAGAAACTCTTTGCATTCGTCCTTGTTTTTTCTGTATTGTTTGCAGCTCAATAAAAACAACTACCAGCAAACCGGTTTGGGAGAAAGTATGAAAACGCACATCATAGCCATGCTGCTGTCTCTGCTCGGAGCGACAACTCTTTTTGCTCAGAACATGGATATGAACGGCAAATGGAAGATGATCAGGAGCAAAAGCTCTTTTATGGATTATTATGCGGCATCGCGCTCACAGTCCAACGCACTCGGGGACCGGCCATGGAGCGCCGGTGCGCCGCTTGAAGCCAAGGCCGACGTCGACAGGTACTAGCGGTCGTTCGCCAACAGTTGCCTGAGCACTGGCTCCAGGCTATCCGCCTGACGCAAAAAACCAAGGTCCGTTGCATGCACGCCATCCACCGCCGCCTCACCGTCCTCTCCATACAACGCGTCGCCGTACACATAGTGCAGATCGCCGACGCCGTTTCTCAGCAGGGATTCAAAAGCCCGGCGCAGTTCGCTGCGTTTCTGTAAAATATCACGATGGACAGTCGGCTGTAGAAAAGCATGACTGAAGCGGACCGGCTCCACCAGCAAGATGGGCGTTCGCGGATGCGCGGTGCGCAAAATTTCAACAAACGCGGTGGCCCGTTCAAAGACCTGCTCTGGTTTAAGGTTCTCCATGTTGGCCAGCACATAGAGTGAGGGGTTCAGTTCAGCCAGCAAATGAGCCATCTCCGGCTCCATGTGGCCGTTTCCGGAAAATCCCAGATTGATGATCTCTTGGTCCATTCTCCGGCTGAGGATATTGCTCGCCGCCATGCCGGGACGGGAGGCGCACCCCCCTTGAGTGATCGACGTGCCGTACCAGACGATCGGTGGTTTGCAGCAGACCGGTGCGGGTTCCAGAACAAAACCGGGTTCTACACCCAACTCCACTTTAATTGCGCCATTATAAAGCGGCAGATACAACACATACGCGCGCTTGCCCGCCGGGATGCCTGAGAACAGCGTCGCCTCATTGTCCGGAAATTTTTCCGGCCTGCCGGCCCCCAGCCAACTCCATCGGCCCTCATGGTTCACATACAGATCCAGGCCGCTGACGCCGGTGGCCGGCATGTGCGGCAATGCCAGGCTTTTATTCAACAGCGTCCAACGTACTTTCAGCGTCGTGGCATCGCTGAGAAAGCGGATGCAGACGCCGGCAGTGTTGCGGCTCAGATTCCACACCGCCGGTCTCACCAGCGCTTCAGCCTTTGCCGGCAGCCGGTCGAAAGGCAGTTGTGTATCCCGCCACCCTTGTCCGGCCACGTTCAAGCTTTCAGCGTTGACCCATTGCCACGGCACCGTATCGGTCTGCGCGGTTGCCGAGAACAGCGGAATCCACAGCAGCAACGCAACGCTCAGCCGGCGCCCTTTGGTTTGAACTCTCATCACTACTCCTGTATGATCAACAGCATCCCTTTTGCGGGATCGATGGGAATGGCGTCGGTCGCCGAGTACCGGGCAGCGGCCTGAAAATTCTCCACCTCAGGCGCTGTGATCTTGGCCTTTTTGCCGTCTAGGCCCAGCTTTTTCCAATCGATCGTCAGTTTCACCTTCTGCCTGGTTGTATTCCAGCCGGCGAGGGCGATCAGGGCCTTCCTTTCCTTCACATAGACTGTGGCCAATATATCGCTCCGGTCGGTTTTCACCGGTGTTTGCGCATCCCAATAGCCGATCATCTCGCTGCCCTGCATGCCGAAAGCATCCCACAGTTTCCACAAATTTCTCGGATCGCCGGACCACGGCAACCGGTTGGTCATGCCATAGACCATCCCGCGATACACATTGCCGCCGCGGTCGTCTCCGAGCATTTCCCCCATCAAGCCAAAGGGGATTCCGGAAATTTCCACGAGCCAGTAATCGGGAGACGTCGTTTCGTAATCAAAAACCTCGCCGAACCACAGGCGGTCGATGTAGGGAAAGTTCTCCATGTAAAGATTGGCGTTATTGGCGAATCCCGCCACCTCGTTGAAATGGTTCCAGGAGTGCAGATCGATGCGGGCGTTGGGTCTGTTCCGGTCGAGAATTTTTCTCGCTCGTTTCATCACGGTTCGGTCATACGCCACATCATCCAGATACAGCCCATCGATGGCCGTTTGTTTGGTCAGCCAATCCAATCCTTCGAGATAATAGTTATGCAAGCGCGACATGCCGGAGGTGATGATGGCGGCGTCGCGCACCGAGAGATCATACCAGGCGGGAATATAGTGATCATACAGATGCTCCCGCAGCCAGGCATCGCCCTGGCCGGGTCCATCGGCAAAGATCTCATCGTCCAAACTTCTAAAGGCGTCCATTTCAGAAATATGATTCGACATTTCACGAACCGTGTAATATATCTTCAACAACGCCTTTTTGGCATGGGCCTGTTCCACGATATGCTTCAGCTCCGCCACCTTGGAAAAAGGATAGTTGATAAAGGGGTTCAGATAGATGGCTTGGTGAATATTGATGATGTTCGCTCCTGACGCGACCATGCTGTCGACGTCCGGCAGCGGATGAGAGGGATGAGGATGATAATAGCGCTCGCTCCATTGCGCATCGGTCTGGATGAGCTTGAAAGGGGTGATCAGGAATGAAAAAATGAACGTCACTTTTTTATCCGCTTGAACCAGGCGCCTGCCGGTATAGGCGGTTACCATCAGCGAAGAGCCCTCCTCGTGAAAACCGCAGCCGCCGTTTCCTTCGTTATACCAGCTATCAGGCAGTTTGATCTTGCGATGATGGTAATGGATGTTCACCAGGGGCCGCTCATAGTTGTCCCCCTTGAGCTGCAGCTGCAAACCGGCGTTGACGTCGCCGATCCAGATATTGTCCTGATTCCTGTCCACATTCCATTTCCAGCTGTGCTGATCGGGCCGCAGGCCGCCCTTGAGATGCATCCCCATCGCATATTTGGCCACACTCCGGTCCATGGGGATTTTCAGGACGATATCATCCAAAAGAATCGTCTCATCGCTGCTCAGTTCCACCTTGTATTCAATCCGTCCATCGAACTCCATACGCGCCTTGCCCTGCAGCCGCAGAGGGGCCGCTCGGTTGGTAAATCCCCATTCCACCGCTCCATCCGTCTGTCTGGTAAAAGCCAATTCTTTCGACCGCCAGCCCACCGGACGGTGATTCCGGTACACCTCGAACGACACGGGGCGATTCAGCACTTCCCTGGCCGAACCGTTCAGCCTGGTCACAGAGGAAGAAAAATGGCTCTTGATGGAGCTGAGAAGCCCATCCTGCTGAACCGTAACGCTCCTGCCAAGGCAGCGGAGAGTATGGCCTTGTTTTGTCATGGGGATAAAAGGCTTGACGATTTCATCATCCTGGGCGATCTGCGAGTTCAACCATCGCAGTCGAGAGTGCCTCCAGGGCTCACTGTCGCCACGGTCCACAGCGATGGAATCGTTGATCACCAGCGTAAGCCGAATCTGCTTCTCGCGTTGGTTTTCCGGACGAATGGAGATCATGCCCGTATAGGTGTCCGGCGTCGCCGTTTCGGGAAGGTCGATGGAAATCCACACCGGCTTGATCTGGCCACGCTCGACGGATATTTTTTTCACGATCTCCCGGCCCTGCCAATCTTTGCCGCTGAGATGGATGGATTCAAAACGGGTGTGCGGTATCAGCGAATTTTTCGTTCCCTTTAAATCGCTGAAATTGATTTTGACATTTTCGAGTTTTTCCTGAAAGGCGAAGAGGCCGATCTGGAAAGAATAATACTCATTCTTGCACGCCTTTGCCAGGAACTCTGTTTTTCCCGCCATCTCCACCCAGCGGTAGGGTAAAAAATGGTTCATCCGGATGGGATATTTCCTGTCTTCCGGAAAAAGCAGATAACCGTCCTGGCCATGCGCTTGGATGATCTGGCCGACCTCAGCCGCGGTGGCGATGATCTCCATGGGATAAAAGCCGTCATGCAAAGTCCTGGATTGAAATTCAAGCACCTCGGCCTGCGGCAGGCCGGCGGGCTTGCTCCCCGGTCCCATGGCAAAAGGAACGACGGCGGATTCCAGCCACTGTTTATCCGGATCAGATGAAGGGGCGAGGTATTTTACCTGACCCCAGTACAGCATGCCCTCTCGTTGATAGGGTAAATAATAAATATGATAGTTTCCGGCGCCGAAGGAGGGCTCAAAGATTATTTCGCCGTATTCCTGATTGATCTCTTTGAGAAAGACATTGCGGATCAGGGCGTTGGTCAGGCCGCAGGTGATGAGGACCCCTTTTTGGGCAGGATCGGCATCGCTCCTGCGCCAGGGGATCCGGACATAGACCGCCGGTGCGGGATTCGCCACACGAACGACCACCCGGTGATTGCCCAGCGTGTCGGCCGTCCAATTTCCCCTGGTGTAATATTCAGCGGTTGGTTTGAACACGTTTTCCCGGCTTTCCGCTCCTGACAGCAGGCCGGTCATCATAAACAACACCAAGAATGTTTTAAAGGGGTTTCGCATCGGTTTGTCCGTAGAGTCATAGAGTGGATGGATGGTTTGATTGTATCGGCCGCCGGCCATAGCGCCCTTCGCCGGCGTACTCGTGCGTTTCCGCAATCTTTAAGCCGCCTCCCCTGCTCTTTGCGTAGCGATCTTTGTGCTGTTGGGCAGCGGCCGCCGGATTGCCAAGAAAGTAGCCAACCAGGCGATGAAAAACAAATGATTTCTGATATGCAACTAGAGTTCCGCCGCCGCTTTTAGGTTCAGGTTTGAAAGCAAAGAGGCCGCTTGCCGAACGGCCCTGTTGACCAAAATCACTTGACCACTACTCCATAACATGCTATATTCAGAAAAAAGCCGCCGCGCCGGCAGCAGAATGAGGCTGCGGGCAAACCGCGGTCAGAGTTGTGATGTTTGAGAAAAGACCTGTATGAAAAAGATCTGTTGCCTGCTCTCTGCCCCTCTCCTTTTTATAGCGCTGCAACCGTTCCTCGCGCGGCCTGTTCTGTTTTCGCTGAACGGGCCGCCGTTCGGCGGCGCTTCCGGGAGACATCCGGCGAACCGGCCGGCAGAGCAGTGGGAAGCAAAACGCACGCAAATTCTTGCGGCCATGCAGGAGGTCATGGGACTATTGCCGGATCCCGGAAAAAAGGTCGCGCCTGCGTTTCAACTGCTCAGGGAGGAATCGGTCGGAAACGTCAGAAGGCGGTTAATCACCTATGTCTCTGAAAAGGATGACCGGGTTCCAGCCTATCTGCTCATACCAAAAGATGTATCAGGCCCTGCGCCGGCCATTCTCTGTCTTCATCAGACCACGGAAACCGGCAAGGGAGA
>CAZKQR010000122.1:0-11006 GCA_964554965.1 uncultured Cytophagia bacterium
CCATAACCTTTGGCTCCGGAGGCCAACGCTCTGTCCAGTTGAGCTACTGGCGCATCATTATGTCAATCATGAAACGCCTGCTGACTGCTTTCGGGCGGCCTGCAGCGTGTTTTTCAGCAGCATGGCGATGGTCATCGGTCCGACGCCGCCGGGAACCGGTGAAATGGCCGCTGCTTTCTTCTCGACAGCGGCAAAATCAACATCGCCGACCAGTCGATACCCCTTGGGATGAGATGGATCGGCGATCCGGTTAACACCGACATCGATGACCACGCATCCCTCCTGCACCATATCAGCCGTAACGGTGCCGGCTCTGCCTGATGCGACGATGAGGATCTCCGCCTGCCGGGTGTGGTAGCCGAGATCGCGGGTAGCGGTATGACACAGTGTGACCGTCGCATTGGCGCCAGGCTTTTTTTGCGCCAGCATAACCGCCAACGGCATTCCAACGATGCCGCTGCGCCCGACAATGACCACATGTTTGCCCGCGGTGTCAATCCTCTCACGGATCAGCATCTCTTGAATGCCCGCGGGCGTACAGGGCGCGTAGCATTCCTCTCCGGCGGCCAATTTACCACGATTCACCGGATGGAATCCATCGACGTCCTTCTCCGGTGAGATGGCTTGAATCACCCGTGAGGACGAAAGAGAACCGGGCAACGGCAGCTGCACCAGAATGCCATGCACGGATGAATCAGCATTCAATTCAGCGATCAGCTGCAACAGCTCGCGCTCGGAAAAATCCGCATCGCGCCTCAGGGTCTGCGAGGTGATGCCGAACTGCTCGCAGGCCTTTTGTTTCCTTCCAACATATACTTGCGACGCAGGATCTTCGCCCACCAGCACCACCGCCAGGCAGGGCGTCACCCCCTGGCTGCGCAAAGCACGAACCTGTTCCTCTATCTCTTGATGTATCTGCTGGGCGATGCGATTGCCGTCGATGATCTTTGCCATGTTCGCGTTCCTGCTTGCCTGCCGAAGGTTCCGTACCGCTTGGCACCGGTGCAGCGGACTAGGGTAGATTCACCCTGCTAATTTTAATCGCTCTGCCGCTGGCGACGTCGATCTGCATCAGCACGCCGTTGAGACGGTTGTTGCTGGTCGCCGGACGGTATTTTTCAGGAATCTGCCGGATAAACCGTATGAGCGCCACCTGGGTGTCCATGCCGATGCCCGAATCGAAAGGGCCGGTCATTCCGGCGTCTGTGATATAGGCGGTTCCCAGGGGCAGGATCCGCTCATCCGCGGTCTGCACATGAGTATGGGTTCCGATCACAGCGCTGACCTGGCCGTCCAGATGCCAGGCCAAAGCCTGTTTTTCCGCCGTGGCTTCCGCGTGCAGGTCGATGATCAACACTTTGGTTTTTTCCCGCAACCGCGCCACCTCTTCGCTGCACCGTTTGAACGGGCAGTCGATCGGGTACATAAAGGTCCGGCCCTGAGCGTTAAGAATGCCGACCGAAACCTGGGTGTCGGTCTGGATCACTGTGGAGCCCCGTCCCGGTGCTTCAGAAGGATAGTTAAGCGGCCGCAGCACCCGAGGGCTGGTATCGAGATACTGGCGAAAAGCGCTGTTGCTCCAGGTGTGATTGCCACCGGTGATCACGTCCACCCCGAGGGAGAATAGCTGCTTGGCCAGGCTTTCCGTGAGCCCGTTCCCTGCATCCATGTTCTCGCCATTGGCGATGCACACGTCCACCTGATGGGATTTCTTTAAACCCGGAAGTAGACCCGCTACCAGGTCCAGGCCGGATTTTCCCACGATATCCGCGATAAACAGCACGGTGATCGGTTTGCGCTCAGTCAATCATCACCTTTAATATAAATGTTTTGTTGTAAGGATCAAAGATATTTTTATGCCCGCGGCCCTGCGCTGCATCATGGGCGCCGCTGGGCTTATTTAGCGTAATTCACCGCCCGGTACTCGCGGATGACGGTCACTTTAATCTGACCGGGATATTCCATCTCGCTTTGAATTTTCTCTGCGATATCCGCTGCCAGCTGTTCGGACAGGGCGTCATCGATCTTGTCATGCTCGGCGATGACGCGGATTTCGCGCCCTGCCTGAATGGCGTAGGCCTTGCCGACGCCGGCGAAGGATTTGGCCAATCCCTCGAGATTGTCCAAACGTTTGATGTAGGATTCCAGCGTCTCTCGGCGTGCGCCGGGTCTTGATCCGCTGACCGCGTCGGCTGCCATGACCAGCACAGAGATCGGCGAAGTGATCTCGATATCCTCGTGGTGGGAGGCGATGGCGTTCTGCACCACCGGGCCTTCGCCGTATTTGCGCGCCACCTCCACGCCGATTTGCGTATGGGTGCCGTCCGTATACCGATCGATGGCTTTGCCGATATCATGCAGCAGGGCGGCTCGCTTGGCCAGGTTGCCGTCGAGTTCCAGGCTGGCGGCCATCAGGCCGCAGAGATAGGATACCTCGATGGAGTGCTGCAGCACGTTCTGGCCGTAGCTGGTGCGGAATTTCAGCTTGCCCAGCAGTTTGACCAGCTCCGGATGCATGCTGGCGATGCCGCATTCGAGCAAAGCCTGCTCGCCATCGGTCACCAGGTTCTCCTCCATCTCCTGCTTAACTTTTTCGACCAACTCTTCGATGCGGGTGGGATGAATGCGGCCATCGGCCACCAGCCGTTCCAACGCCACGCGCGCGATTTCACGACGAAAGGGATCGAATCCGGAGAGGACCACCGCCTCCGGCGTGTCATCGACGATCACTTCGACGCCGGTCGCCTGCTCAAAGGAGCGGATATTGCGGCCTTCACGGCCGATGATCCTGCCCTTCATCTCATCGCTGGGCAGATTGACCACTGATACCGTGGTTTCGGTCGAATGGTCGGCCGCGGTGCGCTGAATCGCCTGAATGATGATCTCTTTAGCCTCGCGATTGGCCGACTGCCGGGCGCGGTCTTTGATCTCCTTGACCACTTGCGCCGCCTCTTGCTTGGCCTTTTCGCTCATGTTTTGAATCAGAATTTTTTTGGCGTCTTCCTGAGAGATGCCGCTGATCTTTTCCAAACGCCTGGACTGCTCCTCGATGATCAAGGTCACATCCGCTTCGCGCTTTTCCACCTTTTCATCTTTTTTCTTTAGATCGCTTTCACGATCATCGAGATCTTTTTCTTTTTTGGTCAGCAGATCGTGTCGCCGGTCGAGGTTGAGCTCTCTGGCGTTCAGCTTGTTTTCAATTTTAGAAAGCTCATTGCGCCGGTTCTTGGTTTCATTTTCAAAATTTTGTTTCAGCCGCAGCCATTCGTCCTTGGCCTCCAGCTGTTTTTCCTTTTTAAGGTTTTCAGCTTCTTTTTTGGCATCGGCGATAATCCGCTGAGCCGTCGCTTCGGCGTCTTTGACCCGATTCTGCCCGATATGTTTTGAGGTCAACCAGCCCGCCAATCCGGCGACCACCGTGATGGCCAGCGCTATCAGCATCATGCTAAGGCTCATCTCCCCTCCAAACTAAAAAACCCAGTGTACGTCAAAAACCATGGCTTCATATCAAGACACTCTTCCCTTCTTACCCGATGAGGTTGATGTGCGTCTTGACAGAGAGGTCTGGCCTCGACGACTGGGTTGCTGATACCGCGATCTCGTTCAGGCAGGATTACGTATTAAAACCCTCCCGACCCCGGATCATCCTTAATGCCAAATTCCAATTTATCTGTGAGCGATTTTACTTTTTCTTCAAAGTTAATATGACGTTTCTTCTGCACCTCTTTCTGATGCAGCAACTCATCGGTAATGTTGAGAGCGGCCAGAATCGCGATCTGATGCACCGGACGATTCGGCTTCGCCGCTTGAACTTCCCTCATCTTGCTGTCAACATACTCCGCAATCCGTTTGACATATTCGACATTGGCGTTTACCCGTAACGGATATTCGGTCCCGAAAATATTAACTTTGATGTTATTTTCGCTGCTCATAGTAACCGGCATCGTTGGTCATGCAACACGTTTCACGGCCAGACTGCTTCTGTCTGTTCGACGCGACGGATTAACGTCCTTCCAACACTTTAAGCTCGTCGAGCTTGGCAAGCATGGATTGGATGCGGACGCGCAGTTTATCCTCGGTTTCCTTGTATTTCTGGAGAATGGCTTCATCCGACTTGATCTTTTGCTCTTCCAACGTCCTTTGCAGAGACTCCACTCTCAGGTCCGATTCCGCCAATTTGGTCTTTAACTCTTTATTTTCTTCCTGTAGGGAACGGTTACGCCGATTCACTTCGCTGATCACCGCCAGCGCTTCATCGATGCGCGTTTCCAGAACATCCAATATATTTCGTTCCACCTTGCCCTCTTAACGTGGTCGAAGTTCAGCGTTCAGACTGCTTTTCAGACGATTTAGTATCGCCTGAACCCACTCCTCTATCTCACTTTCGCTTAATGTACGTTCTTTTGAAGTAAAGGTCAAGGAAAAAGCGAGACTTTTACGTCCGGCAGGCACCTGCTCTCCCTTATAAAAATCAAATAGATGCACCGAACTTAGATACGGACCGCCGACGCTGTGGATCACCGCCTCGATCTCCGCCACCGATGTGTTTACATCTGCCAAAATGGCCAAGTCGAAGGGCGCAGAAGGAAATCGCGGCACCGGCGTGAACAACCGGCTCTGGCAAGCGGTCTGAGCCAGGCGCTCAAAGTCAAAAATAAACGCCAAGACATCATTGGTCTTGATCTTGAACTCTTCACAGATTGAACGCTGGAGTCTACCCAAAACACCGAGCTCCTGACCGCCGACCTGCAGAGAAACGCTCTCTGCATGCCAAATAGCGGAAGCCATCGGCTGCAGTTCATAGCTCTGGATGGCCAACTTTTCCATGAGCGCCGTAGCAAGGCCCTTGATGTCGTAAAAGTCAAAGGACTGAGATTGACTGTGCCACGCTTGCTCCTGCCGCTCGCCGGCCAGCACCACAACACCCTGCTTTTTTTCCACGTACGCACCCTGCTGTTTCCAGGCGGCGTTGCCGATTTCAAAAAAGCGCAGGGTGGAAATCTGGCGGTTGCGGTTATAGGCGACATTGGCCAACGCCGAGATGAGCAGACTGGGACGAAAGGTCGATAACTCGGCGCTCAGGGGATTGAGCAGTTCCACCCTTTCGCCGTCCACAGGCAAAAATTTGTCGGCGATCTGCGGCGTAACCAGGCTCAGGGACACCGTCTCGCGCAAACCGAATCCGCTTAACAGAACACGCAGACGATCAATAAAAGCGACCTGTTCGTTGTTAGTCTGCCTCTGGTCGATGCGGGCGCTGATGGCTTGGGGAATGCGGTCATATCCGAACAGCCTGCCGACCTCCTCGACGATGTCGATCTCCCGCGTGAGATCCGGGCGGAAGGTTGGAATGGAAAGTTGCAGACGGTCGCCCTCTGATCGGGAAAGCGAAATCTCCAACGGCGCTAAAATGGCGCTCATTTTGTTTTTGGAAATTTTCACGCCCAGCAGCCGGTTGATGTTTTTTACCGAGACAGCCACTTTTACCGGCCTGATTTTGTGACTGACGACGTCATCAGCCTCACCGCGCAGCTGGGCGTCCGCCACCTGCATCAGCAGCTGGGCGGCGCGGTTCAGAGCGTACAGCGTACCGTTGGGATCCGTGCCGCGTTCAAAGCGGCGGGAAGATTCTGTGGAGAGATCCAGCTTTTTAGAGGTGCGGCGAATGCCCGTGGGCTCAAAATAGGCGCTCTCCAGATATACGGTGTTGGTGTCAATCAGCACTTCGGAATTCATCCCACCCATGACGCCGGCCAGGGCGACTGGTTTGACGCCGTCACAGATCAAGCACATCGCTTCATCGAGCCTGCGCTCCTGACCGTCCAGGGTGACGAAGGTCTCGCCCGCCCGCGCCGCGCGCACACGAATCTCATGTTTTGCCATCATGCGATAATCGAATGCGTGCAGGGGTTGTCCACTCTCCAGCATCACGTAATTGGTGACATCCACCACATTGTTGATGGCCCGCATGCCGCAGGCATACAACCGGGAGGCCATCCAGTAGGGCGAAGGCTGAATGGTGATGTGTTCCAGCATACGGCCCGAGTAGCGGTAACAGTGCTCCGGATTCTGGATCTTGATCTTCATGCCGGATCGATGCGGGCCTTTGCTTTTCGGCAAAACGGTTTTGGGCCGGCGCAGGCGCATTCCGGTTATTGCGCTGATCTCGCGCGCCAGGCCGATGATGCTCAGACAGTCCGGCCGGTTCGGCGTAATAAAGACATCAAACACATAATCCTGATCGCCCACGACTTTTTTCAAATCCGTGCCCGGCCGCACATCGGCGGGCAGAACCATGAGTCCCTCACCGCGCTCAGTCAATCCCAATTCCGCCTCGGAACAGAGCATGCCGGCACTGGCGATACCATGAAGATGACGGATGTCCACGCTGGATCCATCGGCCAGCGTGGCGCCCGGTTGCGCCAGAGGCGCCAGGATGCCTTGGGCGACATTCGACGCAGCGCATATCACTTGCACCGGCGCGGCCCCGGCGTCCACTTGGCACAGCCATCGTCCTTCTGCGTTCTCCAACGGCACGCAGGAAAGAACCTTGGCAGCCACCACCTGGCTGAACCGGCGCTCTACAGGCTCCCAGCTCTCCACCTCCAGACCAGCCATGGTCAGTGCGTCCGCCAACTGCTGGGGAGGCATGGTGATGTCAACAAATTCTTGTAGCCAGCTGAGCGTAGCTTTCAAAATAAAAGTCCGATTAGAATTGTTCCAGGAATCTCAAGTCGTTATCGAAGAAATAGCGGATATCGTTAATTTGATACTTGAGCATGGCGATGCGTTCGACCCCCATGCCGAAGGCATAACCGGAAAACACATTGGGGTCATAATCGACAAAACCGAACACCGCCGGGTCCACCATTCCGGCGCCGGAGATTTCAATCCAGCCGGTCCCTTTGCACACCCGGCACCCTTTTCCTTGGCAAAGAAAGCAGGAAAAGTCGTATTCAGCGCTGGGTTCGGTAAAGGGGAAAAAGCTGGGGCGAAAACGGACGCGGACGTCTTTGCCGAACATTTTTTGCGCAAACATCTGCACCACGCCTTTCAAGTCGGCGAAGGAGATATCGCGATCCACGCACAGGCCTTCCACCTGATGAAACGTGGGCGAATGGGTGGCGTCCGGCGTATCTTTGCGGAAGCAACGTCCCGGGGCGATCATGCGCACCGGCGGTTGTTGCCGTTCCATGGTACGGATCTGCACCGGCGAGGTGTGGGTGCGCAGCACGTACTTGCCGTCGAGATAAAAGGTGTCCTGCATGTCGCGCGAGGGATGATAGGCCGGAATGTTGAGCGCTTCAAAATTGTAATAGTCCAGCTCGATCTCCGGTCCCTCTTCGACGCGAAAGCCCATGGAAATAAAAATGTTTTTGATTTCATCCAGCACCTGCATCAGTGGATGCAGACCGCCGGAGGCGGGCAAACGGCCGGGCAGGCTGTAATCGAACTGAGCGATCGTTTTGGCGGTCTGGGTGGCCTGGGAAAACTTGGTCAGTTTCTCTTCAAACTGTTTTTTCAGTCGATTAAGTTCCTGACCGATCACCGGCCGTTCGGCCGGGTCCAGTTGAGCCAGACCGCTGAACAGCGCCTGCACACGGCCCTTGCGGCCGAGATACAGAATGCGGAGTTGCTCCAACTGCTGGCGGTCTTGAACCGTCAGCAGTTGGGCGTCAAACTCCTGTTCCGCATTTTGAATCAGCGATTGTATTTCTGAGAATGCGTCCGTCATCGCGTCCGTTTCAGGATTTGGCCGTCTTGACCAGCGCTTCGAAAGCCGGCAGGTCATGAACCGCCAGGTCGGCCAGAACCTTGCGGTTGATTTCAATATTGTGCTTTTTCAGCCCGTCAATCAACGTAGAATAACTCGAATCAAACATCCGGGCTGCCGCGTTAATGCGCACAATCCACAAACTACGAAATTCGCGTCTTCTGACTCGGCGATCGCGGTAGGCGTACTGCAGCCCCTTGTCGACCTGCTCTTTGGCAGATCGCCAGAGACGGCTTTTTCCGCCCCAATAGCCTTTAGCGGCTTTTAAATATTTGTTTCGACGGTGACGCGTTACGACCGGCGAATGGGATCTTGGCATAACTCCTCCAAAAGATTAAGGTCTGCCCGATCAGGCAGAGATCATTTTTTTGACGCGTCCCTCATCCGATGAATGGATGATGTCGGCACGCCGCAGCGCACGTTTGCGCTTGCGCGTTTTCTTGGTTAAAATGTGACGTGCACACGAATGGTTGCTGCGCACCTTACCCGTTCCCGTCAACCGAAAACGTTTTTTAGCCGCCCGGTTTGACTTTTGTTTCGGCATAGTGTCCTCTCAAATAAAATGGGTGATTATTTTTTCGTATAGACGACCACTAAGGTGCCGCCTTCCATCGCCGGTTCCTTGTCGTACTTGGCGATGTCCTCAAGCGCCTTGGTAAAATTCTCCATCACGCGCTTGCCGAACTCCTGGTGAATCATCTCACGTCCTTTAAACACCACCGAGGCCTTGACGCGGTTGCCCTCCTCGAGAAATTTGCGGGCGTGTTTGACCTTGAAATCGAAATCATGTTCTTCGATCTTGGGCCGCAGCCGTATCTCCTTGGTCAGGATGATGTGTTGTTTTTTTCTGGTCTCTTTTTCCTTTTTGGCCAGTTCGTACTTGTACTTGCCAAAGTCCATGATTTTGCAGACAGGCGGATCAGAGTTGGGGGAAACTTCGACCAGGTCGAGCCCCACTGATTCCGCTCTTCTGAGCGCCTCATTGGTTTTAACCAGGCCCAGCTGTTCGCCGGCCTCGCCGATCAGGCGCACCACCGGAACATCAATCTGTTCATTGATGCGAATGGCTTTTTTCTTGATGGGATTTCTCCTTATATTAGTCCTCAAAAAGGCTCGAGCCCGCCAACGCGAATCGAGATTAACCTTTGGTTCTTTCCTTCTCTTTGATCTCGTCTACAACGGATTGGACGGAATGAACGCCGCAATCCCCTTCTTTATGCTTGCGCAGGGAGACCGTGTTGGTATCAACCTCTTTTTGTCCAAGGACCAGCATATAGGGTATCTTTTGAGTTTCCGCTTCGCGAATTTTGTAGCCGACTTTTTCGCTGCGATCATCCAGTTGGACGCGAACGCCCTGCTGTTGCAGCGTTTCAAAAACCATTCGGCCGTACTCGGCCTGCTTTTCCGTGATCGGCAGCACGATGGCCTGCACCGGCGCCAGCCAAAGGGGAAAAGCGCCGGCGTAATGTTCGATCAGCACGCCGAAAAACCGCTCCAGGGAGCCGAGCAGGGCGCGATGGAGCATAATCGGACGATGGCGATTGCCGTCCTGACCGATATAGGTGATGTCGAACCGCTCGGGTTCGTTAAAGTCGACCTGAATGGTGGAACACTGCCAGGTGCGTCCCAGGCGGTCCCGTATCTTGATGTCGATCTTGGGGCCGTAGAACACACCCTCGCCCGGGTCCACCTGGTACTCCACCTGAGCCCGTTCCAAAGCGTTCTTGAGCGCCTCTGTGGCGATCTGCCAGTTCTCCACGGCGCCGACCGCATTGGCCGGACGGGTGGAGAGATAGACATCATAGGACTCGAATCCAAACGAGCGCAGCATATACAGGCAAAAAGCCAGCACGCGGGAGATCTCCTCGTCCAGTTGATCCGGACGGCAGATCAGATGTGCATCATCCTGAGTGAAACCGCGCACGCGCAATAGCCCGTGCAACACACCGGAGCGTTCGTAGCGATAAACAGTGCCGAGTTCGGCCCAGCGCAACGGCAGGTCGCGATAACTGCGCATACTGTTTTTATAAATCTGCAGATGAAACGGGCAGTTCATCGGCTTGATCAGGTATTCGACCTCGTCCACCACCATGGGGGAAAACATGTTCTCATGGAAAAAGTCCAGATGGCCGCTGGTGCGCCAGAGATTTGCCCGTGCGATGTGCGGCGTATTGACGAACTCGTAGCCCGCTTTCAGGTGCTCCTGCTTCCAGAACTCTTCGATCTTGTAGCGGATAAAGGCACCCTTGGGGTGCCAGAGAATCAGGCCCGCTCCGATCTCTTCGTTAATGCTGTAGAGATCGAGCTCTTTGCCCAGGCGACGATGGTCGCGTTTTTTGGCTTCCTCCAGGCGCAGCAGATATTCATCCAGCTGCGCCTTTTTGCTGAACGCGACGCCATAGACGCGCTGCAGCATGGGATTTTTTTCATCGCCCAGCCAATAGGCGCCGGCCACGCTCAACAGCTTAAAGTGTTTCACGGCGCCGGTGGATGGCAGATGGGGTCCGCGGCAGAGATCGACAAAATCACCTTCGCGATAAATGCTCGGCGGTTCGTTCAGCCGCTCGATCTGCTCCAGCTTGTACGTCTCGCCCAGGCTTTTAAAAAGCTTTAACGCCTCGGCTTTATCCAGATCCTCCCGGACAAAAGGGAGATCCGCCTTGACGATCTCCGCCATCTTTTTTTCAATCGCCTGCAAATCCTCGGGGGTCAGCGGACGGGCGATGTCCACGTCATAATAAAAACCATCCTCCACCGGCGGGCCAAAAGCGAATTTGGCCTGAGGAAAAAGCAATTTGATGGCGTGCGCCATTACATGGGCGGAAGAATGCCAAAAGATATCCATGCCCTCTGGCGAGTCCGCAGTGATAAAAACCAGCTTGCCGTCGTTGTTCAAGGGCGCCGACAGATCCGACCAGCGCTCATCATATTTGGCCGCAATCGCTTCGCGGCTGATACGGCCATTGATCTCGGATAAAATATCCCGCACGCGTACGCCGGCCGGATACTGCTTTGTTTTCCCGTCCGGAAAAGTGACTGTGATATCAGCCATCCTGCTCTCAAA
Organism: uncultured Cytophagia bacterium; assembly: GCA_964554965.1. Classification (GTDB taxonomy): domain Bacteria; phylum Zhuqueibacterota; class Zhuqueibacteria; order Residuimicrobiales; family Residuimicrobiaceae; genus Anaerohabitans. The sequence continues at coordinate 10,839 of CAZKQR010000122.1, forward strand.
CTAGTTTAGCAATGAATGCGCCGTGCTTGCAGCGCCGGACGGCAGGAAGGTCCTGCCTTTTTCGATAAAACAAGAAACCGCCCCGGAAGGCGGCTATGACAATGGGTGATACGGTGTGGGCGGTACTGGAATTGAACCAGTGACCCCTTGCATGTCAAGCAAGTACTC
>CAZKQR010000123.1:0-1335 GCA_964554965.1 uncultured Cytophagia bacterium
AAATAGAGAAGCAGCATCCACGGCATCCACGGCCAGGCCATGATCAGCACGCCCAGGCTGAGCAGGAAATTGCCGACATAGAGCGGGTTGCGCAAATGGCCGTAAGGGCCGTTGGTCACCAGTTCATCCGCGCCCACTCGGCCGGTGGTGCGAGTGGCGGATCCGGAATAGCGCAGTGCCCATAAGCGGGTCAGCTGTCCGCAGGCGGCGATGGCCAGGCCGATGAGCAGCGACCAGCCGCTCGGTTTCGCCAGAATCAGCGCAGCGATGATCAGGGGGATCGGCGTGTAGCTTCGGTATTTGAAAAAAAACTCGCGATAGCCCATAGGATCCTTTGAAAATGATGGTGTCTTGTGGTCGGCCAGGAGGATGTTATTGATTGGTAAATATACCCTTTTGTCCATTGGAGATCAAGCTATTTATGCTGCGGCGCGCGGGCCGGACCCATGCTCAAGAGAAGGATGATGCCGTTTCCACAATGGCAGATGGCCCTGAATGGCACGACTATAATCAGGATGAAAAAAGCGGCAGAGTCTTGGCTTTTTGCATAAAGAGCTCAGGTTGTAAATGGCATTGATTGACCGGTTACTCAGGTGGGATTGTAAGAGCGAGCAGAAACGGCGCAGCTTGTGTATCGATTTCCATCGACAACATCGCATCGGTCAGCCCTTGAGCAAAACCAAATTGCCTATGAACCTATCGAACCAGCTATTGACGCATGATTTCAGTTATCCTCTCCGCCACCCGCAGCGCGTTCAGGCCGTCCTCGCCGCTGACCTTTGGCCTGCTATGCCGGCGAATGGCGTCGAAAAAGCTGCACCATTCCGCGGTCATGGCGTCGCCTTCAGGGATCTCGGCCTGTTCGTAAAGGATGTTGCGTTTGCGGCTGCCCTTTTCGATCTGGCCGAGGATCACGGTGCTGGGCAGATCGGAATCGCCCTCTTTCAGCTGAAAGATCTCGGTGAGCCGCTGTAGGAAATCGATGGAGATGTAGGCGTCGCGCTGAAACAGGCGCATCTTGCGCATCTTGCGTTGCGAGATGCGGCTGGCGGTCATGTTGGCGACACAGCCGTTGGCGAACTGAATGCGGGCGTTGGCAATGTCCACTTCGTCCGAGACCACGGCCACGCCGTTGGCGTGGATGTCGACCACCTCGCTCTGCGCCAGGCTGAGAATGATGTCGATGTCGTGGATCATCAGATCCAGCACCACGGCCACATCCGTGCCGCGGGGATCAAAGGGCGCCAGCCGATGGGATTCGATGAACCGGGGCGCGATGGGTCGGCCGTCCAGGGCGCGGATCGCCGGATTGAACCGTTCGATGTGGCCCACCTG
>CAZKQR010000123.1:1435-10848 GCA_964554965.1 uncultured Cytophagia bacterium
CGGCGATGTTTTCTTCCACATGTTGGCGGATCTCCTGCAAACCGGCGCGCGGCAGAATGTGCTGCGTGTCGCAGCCGCCGCCCCAGAAGACCAATTTTTTGCCGAACTCTTTTTTTAGTTTTACCGGCGTCATATTGGGCGACGAGATCTGCACCGGATTGATGATGTCCAGTCCGATCTCCGCCAGGTCGCCGAGGATGTCATAGATCGCGCCGCAGGAGTGCAGAAACACTTTTACGGCGCTGTGTTCATGAATGAAGCGGAACAATTTTTCCTGCCGCGGCTTGAGCAGATCACGATACAGCCTGGGCGACAGCTGCAGCGCTTCCTGCGTTCCCAGATCGTCGCCCAGTTGAATGACGTGAATGCGGTTCTGCACGCAATCGAGATAAATCTGCAGATTGCGCAGATGGGATTCAACCAGTTTATCGAGATAGTATTCCGTCAGCTCCCGTTCCGCGACCAGCATCTCCATGAACCGGCCGTAGCCGAAATCACTCTGGCCGCACTCCAGCAGATTGCCGCCGAACTCTCCGAGGATGGCCATGTCGGTGGTGTCGTAAAGACGCTGCGATTCCCGCTGCAGGTAGGCTTGTTCCTCTGCACCGATCACGCCAAAATCATGGTGGTCGATATCGCTGAGAGTCTGTGCATCGGCCAGCGGATGGTAGACCGAATCATACCAATAGCCCCCGGCTGGACGGCGTGCGATCACCGTGCCGTTGACGACCACCTCCAGGGATCCATCGGCGTTGCGCACTGGATGGAAGCCCGCTGGAACCAGACAGGGGGATCCATCCGACAGGGTGTCCAGCCGCCAGGCGTCCAGCGAGACGCCGAAGGACGGCGAATGACGGTGCAGTTGCACGACATCGGCGCCGAAACGCTCGAGGACATCCGGCTCTGGTTCTGCCAATTGCTGGAACACATCGTAGAGCCGAGTGCCGGTGAGCGGCAGGCCCAGATGGGCGCGCAGACGGTTGTAGGCGATCACATTGATGCCGGTGGAACGCATGGCGCCAAAGTCAATGGCCATTTTATCCGGCTGCTGGTGATCCAGTGTACAGAGAACGCGTTCGCGATGCGTCATAGCTGGTCTTTCCTTTTTTTATATGATAGGGCCGGCTGCAAAGCCCGGGGTTCAGCAACCATCAACCAAGTCCACCAGTCGATCAAAAGTCGTACTGCAGGATCTTTGTAACTCCCCGCAATCCGGGGGGTTGATACGTTATCCCCATTCTGGGGCTTGCAGCGGACAGTGTACAGAGAATCGACAAACGACTGTGGATTGTTTGTCGCCGCCTGCGCTCTACCCCAATATCCCCTTGGCGGTGAGAAAAAACAGCAGCAGCGCCAGAGCGATGCGATAGTAGGCGAATACTTTGAAATTGTGCCTGCTGATAAAGTTCATAAACAGGGCGATCACCAGCCAGGCGACGAGAAAAGAGACGACAAAGCCGACGGCCAGCATTTGCCATTCCGCCGGACCGAGAATTACCCGGGTTTTGAGCAAACTATAGGCCGAGGCGGCTGCCAGGGTTGGGACGGCGAGAAAGAATGAGAACTCGGCCGCTGCCGGACGCGATAAACCCAGCAATATGGCGCCTATGATCGAAGCGGCGGAACGCGAGGTGCCGGGTATCATCGCCAGACATTGGATGAAGCCGATGGCCACCGCGATTCGATAGGGCATCTCTTCCACGGTGGCGATGACCGGCCGGCGGATGCCGGTCTCCAACCACCACAGGAGCACCCCGCCGACGAGCAGCGCCCAGGCCACCACGGTTGGATTGAACAGCAGCTCTTCAACTTTGTGGCCCAGAAGGCCGCCGATGAACAGGGCCGGCACGGTGGCGGCCAGGGTCAATTTCCAGATGGTCCAGGTGCGCGTTTTTTCCTCCGGGGTTTTATCCGCGGAGAAAGGGTAGAGACGGCGCCAGAAATAGATCACTACGGAAAGAATGGCGCCCAATTGAATCACCACATCGAACAGGTTGGCCAGATCGCCGGTGAATTGGATGAAATGGTTGGCGAGGATCAGATGGCCGGTGCTGCTGATGGGCAAAAATTCCGTTATGCCTTCAATAATGCCGAGAATCACTGCTTTGATGATGGAATCCATACCTGCCTTTCCAGTCCGTACGATACTCTTATCTGTTCAATTCAGCCACTATTTCAATATGCGTGGTGTGCGGGAACATGTCCACCGGTTTGACGCGGCCCAAGCGATAGCCGCCCTCGCAGAGCAATTTTAAATCCCGGGCCAAACTGGTGGGATTGCAGGAAACGTGAATGATCCGTTTGGGCTGCAGCCGCAGAATGGCCTGAACGGTTTTGGGATGCATGCCGGCGCGCGGTGGATCGATGATCATGACGTCCGCCGAGCCCCAGGCGCCGGTGATGGCCGCGGTGTCGTCCAGCTGATCGCGCAGATCGCCGAGAACGAAATCGCAGTTGTTGATGTGATTCTCCAACGCATTGCGCCGGGCGTCGGCCACGGCGGCGTCCACTGATTCGAAACCGATCACCCGCTTTGCCTGCGCAGCGACCGTGAGCGAAATCGTACCGGCGCCGCAATACAGATCGAAAACCGTCTCGTGCGGCTGAACCGCGGCCCACTCTTTGACCACGGCGTAGAGCCGTTCGGTCTGCAGACTGTTGGTTTGAAAAAAAGAGTTGCCCGAGATGTTAAAGCAGAGCGGTCCGATGGTCTCGCGGATAAAGGAGCGCCCGTGCAACAGATACTCTTTTTCGCTGAAAGCCACTCCGGCGCGACTGCGGGTGGTGCTGTACAACAAACTGGTGATCTGGGGAAATTGATCCACCATCTCGCTCCTGAACTGCTGCGCCAGTTTTTCCTTGTATTCGGAGGTGACGAGATTGACCAGCCATTCCCCGGTGTGTTTGGCTTGGCGGATCACCAGAAAACGCCACAGCCCGTCGCCGGTTTGGGTGTTGAACACCGCCTCACCGCTCGCCAGGGCGAAACGGCGCACCGCAGCCACCAGGTCGTTGCTCAGCGGCGCCAGCAGATGGCACTCCTGAAGGTCAATGACTTTGTTATAAAAGCCCTTTGCATGAAGGCCGAGAAAAAGACCCGGCTCTATTGTGAGCCCCCGGTTCAGCTCTTCCCGGGGCACGTACCTGTGCTCGGAAAAAGAAAACTCCATCTTGTTGCGGTAAAAGAACTGCTCCGGTGACCCCAGGGCCGGCTCCAGAACCACATCAGGAAAACCGCCGAGGTGCTTTAAAGACTCGGCCACCTGTTTGGTCTTTTCTTCCACCTGTGCGGCATAGGCCAGGTTTTGCAGCGCGCAACCGCCGCAGGGGCCAAAGTGGCGGCAGACCGGCTGTAGCTGAAAAGGGGAGGGCTTGATAACCGCGAGCAGCCGCGCTTCTGCGAAATTTTTTTTCTTTTTGCTGATGCAGACCTGCACCTGCTGTCCGGGCAGCGCCTGTTCGACAAAAATCACTAGATCCTGATAGCGGGCGATCCCGGCGCCTCCGTAGGCTAGCCGGTCGATGTCCAGAGTGAGGATGTCCCGCCTTTTGACGGCGCTGGGCGTTGCGGGCGATGGATTACTCGAGGTACCTTCTTGCACCTAGGTAGGTCTCCATATATGGGGGATCGCTGAAATGAGAAAGCGTCACGCCGTTTGAAACCGAGGCGTGAATAAAAAAACCGCGATCGACATACAAACCCACATGTCGTGGCGAGCGGCCCGCTCCCATGCTGAAAAACACCAGATCAGCGAAACGCAGATTTTTCCATTGGACCGGCAGCCCCTCTGTGTACAAATCCGTGGTGAGGCGGGGAATGGTTTGATCCGCCGCTCTGCGATAGATGCTGTGCACCAAGCCGGAGCAATCGGTGCCCTGCGGCGAGGCTCCGCCCCAGACGTAGGGCGCTTGCCAGAAACGGCGAATTTCCGCTTTGAATCGCTCGACCAGTTCGGCATCCAGCGGCGATGACGTGGCCTCGGTACGATTTAAGTAACGACTGTCAGGATGATAGGCGCAGGAGGCCGACAGGAGAGCTGCCAAACCAATTGTAATAAGCGATAATCGCATTAGAAAAGTTAAAACAAATAATTAGAAGTTACAAGCTTTTTCTCACGACTGATTAGTTTTCTCTTGACTTTCAGTTCATATAAGCATAAATTTAACAACAACAAATCAATCTTTTTTTGTCAAAAATCGGGTTGGGACATATGAGCAAAAATTTCAATACGTTGATTGTTCTAGCGCTGCTGGGCGCTGTGCTGTATTTTGGCTTTGGCAGGTATCGGCACCGGATTATGCGCATTCTGCCCGATTCCCTTACCCAGCGGGACGATCGTCTGGATCCGTTTATGTTAATGTATGATTCGGATCCGCAGAACGACCGATTTATCAAAGGCTCGTTGAAGCGACAGCAGTTCCGGCTGCTCGATCGAGTTCTGAATGAGGAGGAGCGCAACGGCGGCATGCGTCTGACCAACGGCAAGGTCCGCCAACTGGCTGCTGATGACAAAGAGGTGATAGAGGCCTATGACCGGTGGCGACGCTGCGTCAGTTTGATGCGCAGCGAGAATTATGTCATTTATCCCAGCCAGCGGTCGAGAAGGCCCTAGAGTATTTTTTTCGGCGTCGAGGATGAACCATTGATAAAGGGCAGGGCTATGAGGGGACGGCAACGACTGGGCTTGGAGGTCCTATTGGGTTTTCTGTTCTGCGCAGCGCCGGCGGGTTCAGCGCCCGTTGCGCAGGATTCTCTGCGGCTTCGTTTCATCGCTGCTTTCGGCGAAGAGGGGGATCGTCCGGGACAGATGAGGCGGCCGCATGCCATATCCAACGACGACAAGGGCAATCTGTATGTTGCGGACACCGGCAATAATCGCATACAGAAATTTGACCAGCACGGCGTGTTCCTCAATATGATCGGCGGATTCGGCTGGGCCAACGAACAGTTTCAGCAACCCCTGGATGTCTGCGCCGACAACGGCCTTGATGTTTTCATCGCGGATTACGAAAACCGCCGCATCGCCCGATGTGACAATGCGCTGCATTGGATTACCTCCTACAGCTTTCCGGATGAGAGTGAGCGGCTGCGTCTGGGCTTTCCCTGCGCGGTGGCCATCAGCCTGCACTCGGATCTGTTTATTGCGGACAGTGAAAATCAGCGCATTCTCAAACTGAACACCCAATGGGCGCCGGAGTTCTCTTTCGGTGATTTTGATGGGGGCGAGGGCGTGCTTCTGGAGCCGGTGGCGCTTACCGTCTCCCGGGATGATCGCGTCTATGTCTCTGACCGCAGGGCCGGACGCATCAGCGTGTATGATTATTTCGGCACCTGGCTCTTCTCTTGGGGCGAGGGGGTGTTGAAAGGGCCTGCGGGTCTGTGTCTGGATGCGCGCGGTGTGCTCTGGGTGAGCGACAGCGCCCATCAGCAGCTTTTCGCTTTTGACCCCAGCGGCCGTCTGCTCTTGCAGTATGGCGGGCCCGGTGAAAAGTACGGCGCGTTCAATCATCCGGCCGATGTGACGGTCATGCACAACCGGCTCTATGTGGCGGACTCGGACAACCATCGGATCCAGATGTTTGAGATCTATTGATCTGAAAGCGGTCCAGCCCTGTGCGTCTAATTCATCAATCCGCGGTTCCCTTCCTTGGGATGTTGGCGATGAAGTGGTGGTTCTTCCTATTAGGTCTTGGCGTTGCATTCAATGCGGCGTTCTCCCAGACAACGGGCAAACTGGAGCGGATCAGTCTGTTTGAAAAAGATCTGCTCATGATGGGAGAAGGCCGCCGCGGCCCTTATCCCCTTCCCGACAGCCTCATCATTGAACATTCGGAAAAAGTCTTTATCAATCAGCAGCTTCTGGATTCCGCAGACTATGAGCTGGATTATATCAACGGGGCTCTGCGCTTCGTTCATCCGGTGGATGAGAAATCGCAGATCCGTATTCTTTACCGCAGCTCGCCGCTTTCTGTGGCCAAGACGGTCAGGTTGCAGCGGGCAGCCGGTGCACCGGCCGGCACGCCGGTCGATGCTGCGGCGATCCCTGCGGCTTTGAGCAAGCCGGCGGAAGAGGATTATGCCGGTCAATTGACCAAGAGCGGCAGCATCACCCGTGGGGTCGCTGTGGGCAACAGCCGCGACCTGAAAGTGAACTCGAGCCTGAATCTGAACGTCTCCGGCAAAGTGGCGGAGAACGTTGAAGTGGTCGCAGCCCTGACGGATCAGAGCACGCCGATTCAACCGGAAGGCACGACGCAAAATCTCCAGGAGATCGACAAGGTTTTTGTTCAGATCAAAGCGCCCCATCTCGCCGCCACCCTGGGGGATTACTATCTGGAACTTCCGGCTACGCAATTTGCCGGCTATTCCCGCAAACTGCAGGGCGCGATGGCGCAGGCCGACTATTCTCAGGTCAAGGTGACCGCCTCCGGCGCGGTGTCGCGTGGGAAATATCATTCCATGAGCTTTTCCGGCCGGGAGGGCAATCAGGGGCCCTATCAGCTGCAGGGCGACCGCGGCCAGATCGACATCATCGTGCTGGCCGGCACGGAACGCGTCTTCATCGACGGCGAACCCATGGTGCGGGGTGAGACCAACGACTATGTGATCGATTACTCGTTGGCGCAGATCACTTTCACCCGCCGCCGGCTGATCACTGCCGATTCGCGCCTGGTGGTGGATTTTCAGTATTCGGACGAACGCTACCGCCGCAATCTCTACGCCGCGCGTGCGGAGGCGCAATCCTGGCAGGGCCGGTTCAAATTCACCGGAACCATGCTGCGGGAAGCGGATGACAAGGACAATCCGCTTGATTTCACCCTGTCCGAGCAGAACCTGGAGGTGCTGCGCCAGGCCGGCGACGATCTGAATCAGGCCGGTGTGGATGGCGCCGTGTATGCCGGTCCGGGCAAAGGGACCTATGTCCGAGATGAGAACGGCCTTTACCGCTACGCCGGGCCCGGATCCGGTGATTACATGGTTGCTTTTTCCGATGTGGGCCTGGGGCAGGGCCGTTACCGCAACAACGGGCTGGGCGTTTACGAATATGTTGGCGCAGGACTGGGCCGATATGAACCCAGAGTGTTGTTGCAGCCGGCGGTCGCGCATTCCCTGGCCGATTTCACCATGGAGCTTTCTCCGTTCCGCGCCCTCACCCTCTCCGGGGAGTGGGCGGTGAGCGCGATGGATCTGAATTCATATTCAAGACTCGGGGATGACGACAATCAGGGCACGGCGCAGAACTGGGGCCTGCGCCTTCAATCCGATTCGCTGCGCTTATTCGGCAGAAGGCTCGGGCAGATGCAACTGCTCTCCCGCTACCGTTCGGTGCAAAACCGTTTCAGCGACATCGATCGAACCACCGAGGTCGAGTACAACCGCAGATGGGACCTGCCGGACTCTGCCGCGCGCGGCGAGACGGTGTATGAAACGACGGCGCGCTATGAGCCGTGGCGCGGCTATGCCTGGTCCGGCGAATACGGCAGCATTAACAAAGGCGAGGCGTTTACTTCGCGGCGCTGGCAGTTGGAGAACCGCCTCACCAGGGCAGGATGGCCGGGTTCGGCCTACCGGGTGGAGCGCATCAGCCGGGATGAGTCCGGCGGCTCCGCCCGCTCTGATTGGATCCGTCAGCGCGGCGGCCTCAGCCATCGTTGGGGCCGGTTCACACCAATGTTCGACTATGAAGCGGAGGTGAAAAAGGAGAATTGGTCCGACACGTTGTACACGGGCTTTCAATTCAACAGCTTTACCGGCGGCCTCGAATACCAGCCCGGCGGCCGCTTCAGCGCCGTGGTGCGCACCGCTTTGCGCCAGGATGACGATTATACCGGCCTGAACCAATTCACGGAAAAATCCACCGCCGCCACTCACAGCCTGTCTTTGCGCACGCAACAATGGGGCGCGTTCTCCGGAAATCTGGATTTTACCCACCGGGAGCGCACCTTCAGCGATCCTAATCAGGACAACAAAAATACCGATCTGGCGGAAGTGCGCCTGGCATTCAATCCCTGGCGCCGGGCGGTGACCTCAGAGGTCCAGTATCAGATTTCCAACACGGCGACGGCTAAAAAAGAGCGCGTCTATATCAAAGTCGATCCCGGAGACGGCAATTACCGCTTTGATCAACAGCTCAACGAATATGTCAACGATGTGCTTGGCGATTACATCATGCGGGTGTTGACGACCGACGAGCTGATCCCGGTGGTTGAATTGAAGGCCGGCACCCGTTTTCGGCTGTCGCCGGCGCGGTTTTTCTCCGGCCGCAGCGGTGCGACGAAACAGCCGCTGAAAAAATGGCAACAGGTGCTCAGCGTGCTCTCTTCGGAGACCTCCGCCAACATCGAAGAGCAGACTCAGGAAAAAGAGGTGTGGCAGATTTATCTGTTGAACATGAACAAGTTCCGCCAACCGACCGCCACTATTTTCGGCAACCTGCAAGTACGCCAGGATCTCTATCTATTCGAACACGACCGTGATCTCTCCCTGCGGTTGCGCTATCAGAGCCGCGATGAAAAAAACAATCAGTATGTGGAGGGCGGTCAAGACCGGCTGGAGCGGGAGTACAACGCCCGGCTGACCAATCGGATCAGCGACCGATTCAGCTCACAATCCGAACTCACCCGCAAGCGCATGGCGCGCACCTTTAGCTACGCCGGACGCCAGAACCGCGATGTCACCAGCAATCAGCTGCGCGTCGATCTGTCCTTTCGCCCTCGTCCCACTTTGGAGCTGGCGCTGGAAAACCGTATTTCCCGGGAGGAGGACCGCGTTTACACTGATCCCACCAGGGTGACCGCGCTGGCCTTTATTCCGCGTTTAAATTACGCGGTGAAATCCAAGGGACGCCTGCGCGCAGAGATCGAGTACAGCCATGTCAGCAGTGCGCCCGCCGGCCGGGTGCTGCCCTATGAGATGGCCAACGGCCGCAGCCTGGGCCGATCGCTCAATTGGGATCTGCGCTTCGATTACCGGGTTTCCCCCACCATCCAGGCGTCGGTCTCCTACAATGGCCGCAATGAACCTCAACGCCGCGGTACGGTCCATACCGGCCAGGCTCAAGTGACCGCGGCCTTTCGATGATGGTCATGATGAACAGGATAAAAAATAGAATCCCGCACCCGGGTGCGGCCAAGATTCTCATCGCTTGGCTGATCCTGGCATTGCTGGCCGGCACCGGCTGGACCGCAGAGCCTAAAATCCAGCGCATCGACTTTGTGGGTCTGCAGCGAATGAGCAAAGAAAAAGCGGCCGAGGCGTTCGGCCTCACGCCGGGCAGCGCACTGCGGCTGGAGGAGCTGAGCAAAAGCGCCCATGCGCTTCTCCACAAACTGGCCGAGGCAGGGCACTATTTCAGTCGCATCGATTCCATTCACTATTCCGTCTCCGCGGACAGCAGTCAAGCGCTGGTGCG
>CAZKQR010000124.1:0-5933 GCA_964554965.1 uncultured Cytophagia bacterium
GCGGTTTGCGTGCAGATGGTGTCGCCGATTTGGACCTGCTCGATGCCGGCCAGTATGATGATATCGCCGGGATCCACGTGCTCCACCTCTTTGATTTTGACGCCGTCGTAAACCTGAAGCCGTGTCACACGAAGCGGCAAGGCCTGATTCTCCTCATTGATGCAAACCATGGATTCGTTGTGATTGATCGCGCCGTGAAAAATACGGCCTATGGCCAGGCGGCCCAAGTAATCCGAATAATCCAGATCCGAGACCAGCATTTGGAAAGGTTCTGCCGGATCAAACGCCGGTCCAGGGATTTCGCGCAGGATGGTCTCGAACAACGGCTGCAGGTCGGTTCCCGTCTCTTCAAGCGTTCTCTGGCACCGTCCTTCGCGTCCAACCGCATAGAGGATGGGAAACTCAATCTGCTCTTCGGATGCATCCAGGTCGAAAAACAGATCATACACCTCATCCAGCACCTGCTTAGGCCGGGCATCCTTGCGATCAATCTTGTTGATGACCACAATGATCTTCAGCGCCGCCTCCAAGGCTTTTTTCAGCACAAATCGAGTTTGCGGCAACGGGCCTTCGGAAGCGTCCACCAGCAGGATGGCGCCGTCAACCATTTTGAGCGCCCGCTCCACCTCACCGCCGAAATCCGCATGTCCCGGCGTATCCAGTATATTGATTTTGATATCATGCCAGTGCACCGAACAGTTTTTGGCGGCAATGGTGATCCCGCGTTCCCGTTCCAGGTCCAGTTGATCCATGACCCGCTCTTCCACCTGCTGGTTGGCGCGAAACACGCCGCTTTGCTGAAACATATGATCCACTAACGTGGTCTTGCCGTGATCGACATGGGCAATGATGGCGATATTGCGTAAAGCGTTGTTACGTTGCAGATTTTTCATTCCTTCTGTTTTCCTTGTTCAGCAGCCATAAACAAAAGCCCCCGGCAGCCGTTTGCTGCAGAGGGCGAACGTCCTACAAAAACCTCAACCGCTTAAATATACGAATTTTTATGATTAAAAAACAGAATTTATAACCGCGGTTCCTTATGCCGGGTGCAAAGATCTTGTCCCGCTCACAGCTCCACCCATGCCTTTTCCTCCCCGCTCTGTTTGATGGCGTCGAGCACACGCAGATTTTTCCAGGCATCGGTCGCTGTCCACGGCAGCGGGGTGTTTTCCCTAATAGCCCGGCTAAAGACATCCGCCTGCAGCGTGTAATGATCGGTCGCGGGAACCAGGATCTCCTCGCTCGTCTTTTCCCGTTTCAGCATAATCCGCGCCGGTTGATCAGCCGGTGGAATAAACGGCGTTTCCACCAAAAGGGCAGCCCGGTCCCCATGGATCAGAACCTGCTGTCCAAACGCCATGTGCGTGGCACAGGTAAAGGAAGCCATCCCGTTTGGAAATTCAAGCAGGGCGGAAACATATCGATCCACCCGAGTTCTGGGATCCTGTTCCATCATGGCCGAAAGCCGCACCGGTTCCTTGTCAAAGAGCAGCCGGGCGACAGAGACGCAGTAACAGCCCACGTCCAACAATCCGCCTCCTCCCATCTCCGGGTGATGGCGGTAATCGTCCGGGTTGGAGTTAAAATAGGAAAACCAGCTGTGCACGGAACGCAAGCTGCCGATGGCTCCATGGGAGACAAGCTTGCGCAGCTGCTCCCATTGCGGGTGAAACCGGTACATAAAAGCTTCCATCACCTTGAGATTTGGCCGGCGCTCACAGGCCTGCACCAGCTGCAGCGCCTCGGCAGCGGTGCAGGTTATCGGCTTTTCAATCAGCACATGTTTGCCATGCTCCATGGCAGCCAGGGTCCAGGGAAGATGAAGATGGTTGGGCAGCGGATTATAAACCGCATCGATCTGAGGATCCTGGAGCAGTTCCTCATACGAGCCGTAGGCTCTGGCAATGGCCAATTTTTTAGCTGCCCGCTGCGCTCGATGCTGATCACGGGAGGCGATGGCGATGACCTCGCCGTATTGACATTTTTGCATTGCGGCGATCACCCGATTCACCGCGATATTGGCGGTGCTTAGAATGCCCCAACGAATGCGCATAGAAACTCCTTATAAAATACGGTACCTGTAAAAGTGGGCAGCGGGTCAGCCTTTTTTCCGCGTCATGGCCAAGACGATGGCAGCCGAAGCCAACGAACTGATGGCCAGGCCGTAAAAACCAGCCGACATCGTATGTGTGAGATCACGCAACAGACCGATGGCAAAGGGCCCCACATAGCCGGCCAGATTGCCCACGGAATTGATCCAGGCGATGCCGGCAGCGGCTGCCGTGCCGGACAGCAGTGCGGTGGGCACCGCCCAAAATGTCGCCAAACTGCACATGACGCCGATGGTGGCCATGCTGATGAAAAACAATCCAATCAGATGGCCGGCGCCAAAAGCTCCGCAGCCGGAAAAACCGACACAGGCCAGCAGACAGGAAAGCGACAGATGCCAGCGCCGTTCTCCGGTGACATCGGAATGCTGACCAGCCATAACCATGCTCACCGCAGCCAATCCCCAGGGCAGCATGGTGAGCAACCCGATTTTCCAAGGTTCCTGGGTAAAGCTGTCTTTGAGAACCTGGGGCAACCAAAAACCAAAGCCGTACAAGCCCATGATAATGCCGAAATAGACGGCGCACAGCAGCCAGACTTTAACGTCGGCAAAAGCATCGCGCAGGGTGGTACGATGCACCCCTTCAGCCTTTTTCAATGCCTCCTCTTGCTGCAGGCGCTGCACCACCAGGTCTCTTTCATCCGTATCGAGCCAGCGCGCCTTGACCGGGCCATCATCCAACAACCGCAGGGTTAAAGCGCCCACTAAAATGGAAGGAAGCCCTTCCAGCAGAAACAGCCATTGCCATCCACGCAGTCCGTAAAAATCAGACATAAAAGACAAAATCCAGCCGGACAAAGGGCCGCCGACGACATTAGAAAGGGCTATGGCGGTCATAAATAACGCCACCACTCTGCTGCGATAGCTTCGAGGATACCAGAGCGTCAGATAATAGATGATCCCCGGGAAAAAACCGGCCTCGGCCATGCCGAGTAAAAAACGCAGCAGGAAAAAAGTCGTTCGATCATGGATCAGCATCATAGCGGAAGAGATGATTCCCCAGGTGATCATGATGCGTGCGATCCAAATTCTGGCGCCGAATCTCTGCAGCAGCAGGTTGCTCGGCACCTCAAAGAAAAAATAACCGATGAAAAAGATGCCGGCTCCGGCGCCGTAGACCACATCGCTGAAACCGAGATCGGTCTGCATCTGCAGCTTCGCAAAGCCGACGTTGACTCGATCCAAATAACTCAGGATATAGCAGAGGAACAGAAAGGGCAGCAGACGCCAGGTAACCTTGCGATAGGTCCGGGCTTCAAAATCCATTTTCAGACCCCACTCGAACGATGCGCAGGTCGTAGAGGCCACCGGCCAGATTTTTCGCGTGTGCTTGAAATCGGATGGTGATCTCGGATGGATTGGTCAACCAAGTTTTGTCCAGCGGATAATAAACCCTGTAAAACCGATTCGGTTTTTGTCTGTTCAGATTTTGCGTGGCAATGGTCCGGCCGTCGACCAGGAGGTCAAAAGTTCGAGCGCCGGTATCGCTGCCCCAATATTGCACGCACAGCGCTTGATCCTCATCTGAGGCCCCCTTGAGGCGATAGCTGAACCAGCCGCCGTCATAAGCCTCCCGATAAGCCCGGCCGCCGAAATCGCCTGCCTCGCATTTCTCTCCCGCAAAGGCATGCTCTTGCTCGCTGGATGCTTGTCCCGGCGCCACCCGATCGATGGTCTGTTCGTCCAGTTTGAGAGCGTATTTCTTTGCCGCCTCATGCTCGCGCTGGTCACGGCGGAATTGAGCCGGCGTACGCACATCCCAATACACGGCGTACCGGCTATCACCCGCGAGCGTAAAAAACGGGTGCAAGGTCAGGGCCGGGCTGCTGTGTTCGCCGGCACGGCGGAACCAACCGCTTCGGCCGATAAAATAAAGGGGATTGTACGGATCCGCTTCCAGCGCCTGCAGCAGATCCGTCGAACCTTTTTTCGCTGTAATCACCGGGATCGGCTGGTTCACATCGACTTGCGCGCTCAGCACCAAAGGGCCATAGAGAAAGGCCAGACGGTGAGGGTTGTCGCGAAAGGCTTCCGTGTACAATGAAAACGGCAACTCCCATTCGATGACATCTCCTTCACGCCACTCGCGGTCGATGACGGTCCAGGAACCCGGCTGTTGAACGCCCTCCTGCTGCAGTCCGTTGATCCGCAGCAGCGCCCCATGGCGCAGCCAGGAGGGACAGCGAAGCCGCACCATCAATCGTCGAGGTTGCTCGCAGAAAAACTGCAGACGCGTGGCTGGTTGTTCGGGAAAACGCGTCTCCTGGAGGATGCGCATGCCGAGCTCCGGCCAATCCAACCGGCTGGCCAGGAACAGGTTGACGAAAAGCGTCGAATCGCCGCTCTGCGCGTAGATCATCTCACCGTATTTGGCATGATTTTCAACCCCTGTTCCCGTGCAGCACCAGAACGAGGAATCAAAATCGTTATAGGTCCTGCGCGATCCGGAACACAGGGGCACAAAGTAGCACATCATGCCGGTCTGTGGATTCTGTGAAGCCAGAATATGATTGTAAAGCGCCCTTTCATAATAATCGACATAGTCGATGCGGGGCTCTGCGGCAAAGAGATGACGCGTCAGTTTGAGCATGTTATGCGTGTTGCAGGTCTCGGCGGTGCTGGGACCCAGCGCTTCCGAAAGCGTGTTTTTATCCGTAAAGCGTTCTTCATCCGAATGGCCGCCGATGACGTAGGATCGTTCCGTCACTACGGTCTTCCAGAAGAACGATGCCGCTTCTTTCAGATCCGCATCGCCGCCAAGCTCGTGCTGTCGAGCGATGCCGATGAATTTCGGAATCTGGGTGTTGGCGTGCAGGCCGGTGAGCGCGTCCCGGTGGCCTTTGGCTGAATCGATGACCGCAAGGTGATTGAATCGCAGGCTGATATGCAGATACTTTTTCTCTCCGGTTATCGCATAAAGATCCGCCAGGGCTTCGTTCATGCCGCCATGCTCCACCGACAGCATCCGCTGCATCTGTTCGTCCGATAAACGCCCGTTTCTCAGCACAACCCAATCGGCGAATTTTCGCGCCAGAGCCAGGGCCTCGCTGTTGCCGCCATGCACGTGCATGGCCAAAAGGCCGGCGAGTATTTTGTGCAATGTATAATAGGGCGCCCAGACTCTTTGTCCTGATTCCACCCGGTCGATCAGGGTGATGGGAAAAGCGGAGAGATAGCCGCTGCCGAGTTTTTCCTGGCATGCTTGCAACCCGGCCACTACGCTGTCCCCCTTGGCTTTGAATCGCACATCGCCGGTGGCGGCGAACATCAGGCCGCAGGCGGAGAGATAATGGCCGACAAAGTGGCCGCGCAGTTCACAGGAGGGCTCTTCCCAACCGCCCAACGGTTTGGCGGTGGAAGGCAGGCCGGCGTTGACATAAAAATTATGCAGCAGCCGGTCGACCGGCAAAGCCAGCAGATAGCGTTGCTCCAACTCCATGGCCCGTTTAAAGGGACCGTCCAGCAAACGCACCTGTTCCAGTGCAAAGTATTGGGCCTGAAGAGGGACCGCCTCCTGACCCTTGCCTGTCGGCGGCGGATCAGCCAAACCGGCAGAACAAAGCAACGGCAGTATCCATACCATTAAAAATGCATGATGACGTTTCATCACACTCCCTGGCGGGTCAAAGTGACCTTGTAGACACCTGCGGAAAATGTACGCTGCAATGTTCCGGCTTTTATGCGACGAGAAACGATCTTTCCTTGACCCTGCTTTTCAATCTGAAGAGTGGCAGCGAACGCCACCGGAATCTGAAACCGGGCGGTGGTGGTCCGGGGCACCTCGAACTCATAGATCATACCAACGAGGGTCTTTTTCCAATTC
>CAZKQR010000124.1:5943-10765 GCA_964554965.1 uncultured Cytophagia bacterium
ACCGGTAGGAACATGCGACCGAATCCAACCCCTGCGGTGCCTGCGGGCAGAGAATAAATTCCTTAAAGCCGAAACGAGTCTCATCCGGCTGAATGCCGGCCAGCCACCGATAGAACCATTCTGAAACCGATCCAAACATGGGGTGACAATTCGAATAAACATTGTCGCTCTCTTTCCAGGTCTCCCACAGGGTGGTGGCGCCGCGATCGATCATATGACCCCAGCCGGGAAAGGTCTTGCTCTGCACGATGTTGAAAACATCTTGGACCAGGCCGTTTTCGGAAGCGGCCTGGAGAATGTATTTGGTGGTGAAAATGCCGGTGGTGAAATGGCCTTCCGGCCCCTGGGCCATGGCCCGGCGGAGAGCATTCGCCGCTGCCCGCTGGTCCGTACGGGGAACGACCTTATGATAAAGCAACGAAGTATACAGCGCCTGTTGATTTGCGCTGGTATCAACCGGCGGAGTGCAGAATTTTTGCAGCACAGCGGTTTGCAGACGTTCCGCCAGTTTTTGGAATTTGCGCGCGTTTGGGCGGTCGTTCATGAGCTGAGCAAAGGCGGTCATGATCCGGGCGCATTGCAGATAGTGGAGAGTGCCGGTCAGTTGCACCGGAGAAGGCTGCAGCGCTTCATGATCAGCCAGCCCGGATTCAACGATGCCGTGGGGATGGATCTTTGCCACCTTGTCCATCCATTTTAGATCCAGGGGATAAAGCTCCTTGATGAGAGCCCTGTCGTTATAATAGCGCAACAGCGAATGCTGGGTGATGAGAAAAGCGGACTCCCAGCTGATGCCGCAGTACTCGATGCCCACGAACGGGGCGGTGTCCACGAAAGAGGTGTCTTTCAGGGCATCCACCCAATCATAGATGGTCTTGCGGTAAAAGGAGTGCATGTCGAAATTATACAGATAGGCTTCTGCCACTGCGTTGAGATCGCCGCCGTAGCCGAATCGCTCCCGTGCCGGGCAATCGGATTGAACGCTTTGCAGATTGGAGCGGAATGTCCGCGTGGCCATGGCCTGAATCTGATTGAGCAGCGCGGACGAACAGGTAAAGGCATTGTCGCCTTCCACCGCCGTGTTCAAAGCCAATCCGACAAAATCAGCAAGGTCCGGCCGGTAGGACAAACCGGTTACCTCCAGATAGCGGAAGGTATGAAAAGTTAAGTCAGGAGTAAACCAGACCTGTGGACGACGGCCGAATCGGTATGTATCGGTCTGCCAGGCGACATCCGGCGCTCCGGGTCCTCCCTGCCCCTTGCGTTTGATCTGGCCGCACACCGCGGTCATCGGGTTCAGCTGTCCGTCTTGATAAATGCGTTCGCCATAGCGCAGGACCACGGTGTCGCCGGGCCGGCCCCTCAGCCTCATGGAGCAGACGCCGGCAAAATTAGTGCCCATGTCCACAACATACACGCCGGTCTGCGGTTCAGTCACAGAAAGAGGCATAATCCGATCGGTTATTTTTATCGATGGAAAGAACGCTTTTTGCAGCCGGCCGGCCGGACCCTGAACGATCGACGCCAGTGGCCATTCCGAGTCATCGAAATCGGCATGATCCCACGGCCCAAGCTCTCGGCGCGCATCGTAAAGAATGCCGAGATAGACATTGTTACGCAGAATCGGGCCATACGCGTATTTCCAGGTCGCATCGGTTTTGATGATTCGCCGCCGGCCATCGCGATAGGTGATGATGAGTTGAGCGATCAAAGCAGGTCTGCCGATGGGCAGAACCTCGCGCAGATTGCGGTTTCCCCACATGCGCAATGGCAGAGGATTATAAAATCCATTTCCCACTACCACACCCAGGCAGTTTTTCTCCAGCGTGAGCAGAGAGGTGATTTCATGCTCTGAGTAGTAGATCCGCTTGTCAAAGTCGGTCCAGGCCGGGTCCAGAAAAGAATCGCCGATCCGGGCGCCGTTCAGCGTGGCGGTATAATACCCTGCGGCGGTGATGCAGAGCCGGGCGCTCTGAATATCGCCCTTCTCCAGAATAAATTCTTTTCTAAATTGCGGAGCCGGGTCATCCAGGTAAAACAAGCTGTCGCTGTTCCACGAAGGGTTTGAATCGGAAATCCAGGAGGCCAGGTCCAAATCATTCGGAATGCGGGAATCTGAGAACAGCGTCGCCAAAACGCCGGACATCAGCAGAAAACAGGTACAGAGAAGGAAGGCGGTTTTGACCATGTCGGCAGCATCCTATAGGAAACAGCAGTTTAGAAAATCTAAATAATTTGCCCACGATTCGCAACAATAATATTGTTCGAAAACCGTTTCAGCCGGATTCGTGGGGCATGGCGGACACATATCTCTTGTTTCCAAAAGTCATTCTTTGTATAATAAGCAAAACCGAATTCAGTATAAGGAACAGCCCGATGAAATTCTCTCCTCAGCTTCGATGGTTCACGGCAGTGATACTGATCTGTCTCTCGCTACTCTCCACCCCATATCTCCAGGCCGCCTCTTTGCCGAATGCCAAGCTCGCGCAAGTGGGCTTTTCCGCAGAACGGCTGGACCGTCTAAGCCGCGCCATGCAGGGATACGTGGACCAGGGCCGTGTGGCCGGGCTGGTGACGCTCGTTTTACGCGATGGCCAAGTGGTCTATGAAAAGGCGTTCGGCAAAATCGACATCGAGCGCAACCAGCCCATGCCGGTCAACGCCATCTTTCGCATCGCCTCGCAGACCAAGGCGATCACCAGCACGGCCATCATGATGCTGCAGGAGGAGGGCAAACTGCTGTTGGATGATCCGGTGGCCAAATACATCCCCGAGTTTTCCGGCGCCCGTGTGGCCGTGCCGCTGGAAACAAAAAACACAACCAACTATTATACGATTCCGCTGAAACGCGCCATCACCCTGCGGGATCTGCTCACCCATACAGCCGGCATTTCGTATGGAAGCGGTCCTGCCAAAGCAGAATGGCAGGCGGCCGGCTTGAACACCTGGTTTCTGGCTGATAAAAATATGACCATCGGCCAGGTGATTAAAAAACTGGCGACTCTGCCTTTGGACGCGCAACCGGGTGAAAAATTCATCTACGGCTACAACAGCGATATTCTGGGGTATGTGGTCGAATGCGCCTCCGGAGTGAGCCTGGCGGATTATATCCAGCGAAATATCACCGGCCCATTGGGCATGAACGATACTGCGTTTTTCTTGGCCAAAGACAAACTTGACCGGTTCACCTCCGTGTATGGGATCGATGACCAGGGTGTTCTGACGCTAAAAGAGGATCGCAGCAACAATTTTTACATGCAAGGGCCGCAAAAATGCTACGCCGGCGGCGCCGGACTGTTGTCCACCGCCCGGGACTATGCCACCTTTCTGCTCATGCTGCAGCAGGGCGGACAGCTGAACGGCGTTCGCCTGCTTTCACCCAAGTCCGTGCAGCTGATGACCGCAGACCATGTCGGCGATCTGTACGGCGCACAGGGATTTGGTCTGGGATTCTGGATCACCGATCGTCTGGGCCGCAACGGCCAGTTGGGGACCGTAGGCGCCTACGGCTGGGGCGGCGCGTATCATACCGTTTATTG
The DNA here is from genome assembly GCA_964554965.1 of uncultured Cytophagia bacterium. Classification (GTDB taxonomy): domain Bacteria; phylum Zhuqueibacterota; class Zhuqueibacteria; order Residuimicrobiales; family Residuimicrobiaceae; genus Anaerohabitans. Next base: position 9,483 of record CAZKQR010000124.1, read on the forward strand.
GGTCGATCCGCAGGAAAAATTGGTGGCCGTACTAATGACTCAGCTTTTGCCCGCCACCAACAGCGATTTGCATGGCAAATTTCGCGCGCTGATTTATCAGGCCATGGTCAAATCATATGTAAAATAACCACCGCAGATCAGTGGGGCTGTCCCCTGCTTCTTTGCTCCTTTTGGCCGCAGGCACAAAAAAGCCTGAATCGCAAGATCTCGGTTTTATGCGGAGGGAAAAAGTATGAACACTTTTCTTCGACTCTTTTGGTGCATGCTTCTCAGCCTGGCTGCCTTTGCCGGCGCGCAGGAGAATGCGGTCCTGCTTACACCCAAACCAGGCCCAGCGCCGCGCATTAATGGAGCGCTGGTATACGGCTGCCGGCCTGACCACCCTTTTCTATATCGCATTCCCACCCAGGGTCAGCGGCCGATTCAATTCAGCGCCAAAAAATTACCGGCAACGCTGCATCTGGATCCCCGCACGGGATTAATCACCGGCACTGCGCCTGACCGCGACATCTATCAGGTCACTCTGTCCGCGAAAAACCAGCACGGAAAAATGAAGCGGCCGTTTAAAATCGTCAGCGGCGACACCCTTGCCCTCACGCCCCCCATGGGCTGGAACCACTGGTATGCCCACTATGACCGGGTTACCGATAAGCTGATACGCGAAGCGGCGGACAGTGTGATCCGCAACGGCATGGCCGATGTGGGCTATCAGTATGTCAACATCGACGATTGCTGGATGAATGCGGAGCAGAACCGCGACCCACTGCGCGTGGGACCCTTGCGCGACACGGACGGACGCATGCTGTCCAACCAACACTTTCCCGATATGAAAGCGCTGACCGATTATATTCACAGCCAAGGGCTCAAGGCCGGCATCTACAGCTCACCGGGGCCGACAACCTGCGCGGGATTCTGCGGCAGCTATGAGCATGAAGCCCAGGATGCCAAACAGTTTGCTGACTGGGGATTTGATTTTTTAAAATACGATTGGTGCTCTTACGATCAAGTGGTCCAGCGAGTCCGGACCAGCGAAAATCTGCAAAAGCCCTATCGTCAAATGGGCGAGCTGCTGCGACAACAGGAACGGGATATGGTACTCAACCTCTGCCAGTACGGCATGGGGAATGTGTGGGACTGGGGGGCACAAGTGGGCGGCCATAGCTGGCGGACGGCCGGCGACCTGGGCTATGAATTGAATCGAATTTTCCAGGTGGCGCTCATGAACGCAAAGCATCGCGCCTGGTCTAAACCCGGCAGCTGGAATGATCCCGATTACATCCAGA
>CAZKQR010000125.1:0-10735 GCA_964554965.1 uncultured Cytophagia bacterium
CAGCTGCACCCGGATCGTCGCTTGCAGATTAAACGGATTCGGATAAGCGGCGAAGAGAAAAGGCGATGCAGGCGTCTGATCCACCTGCACGCCGGATTGCGGTGAAATGGTAAATCGCCAGGTCCGCTCGCCGGCAAAGCCCGCTTGGTTGACCGCTCGCACCGATACCATGTGCTCCCCCGCCTGCAACGGTTCAGCCGGTTGATAGGTGGAGAACGCCGCCTGCCTCTCCGCCTGCTCGGATACATCCCGGCCGTCCAGCGCCAGGCTCACTCGCTGCGGATCAACCGGGCTGATCTTGTCAAGATGAAAACAGGAGATGAGCGGCCGCTCTTCAACGATGACCGCGTCTACTGCCGGCGTCATGCCGTAGAGTTTGGGCCGACCGATGACCGTGAGACGGGTGTATTGAAAATTGTTGGTCTCGCTCAACTCGAGGTTCTCGCCGTCGGCATCGACCTGCACGCCCAGTGCATACACCGCGCTGAGCAGCGTGTCCGGCAGGGCAAAGGCCAACTGCACGCGATAGGTGTCTGCCACGGCCAGCGCCGGGACCGTGCACTCCGCCAGGCGCAGGTCCGTAGAATCATAATAGGCGTTGGTGGAAAGCACCAGGCGCAGCGGACATTCGGCGCTGGTGATCATGCCGGTATTGCGAATCGCGACCGAGACCGCGCTGTTCTCATTCACCCTCAGCGTATCGGCCTTGGCCAGCCCTTGCACACCGAGATCAGACCGCTGGCTGCGGAAATAGATGAAGCAGTGCACGATTTCCAAACCGGCGTGGCCGTTGTTAAACCCGGGCCAGTCATAGATGGCGCCGGCGCCGAGAAAGCTGGGATAGGCATGGTTTTTATTGCCCCAGGGATCATTGAAAATCACCGACGTCGCTTCCTGATCATAGCCCACTGCAGCGACATAATGGCCGCTGGAGGTCAAACTGGTCAAAACGACGAGAGGCATTTTCGCCCGGATCTCGTTCTGCAATTTAGCCCGCGAAGGATACCAGTCCACGTTCGAGTTCACCCCGTGCAGCCGGGCGTACTCTGCCATATACTCCTTGGTGTTCTGCCAATTATTGCGGATGATGTATCCAAAACCGCCATAGCCGATGGTCCCGTCAGGATCCTGGCCGCCGATATCAAAGGTGAACCCATTGCTCGTATATTTTTCACAGATGTAACGGCCGTAATCGCTGGTGTGCGGATAAGGACGGGAACAGCTCACTGTCCATTTGGGCAACACGCCGTAATACGCCAGACACATGACGGCAGAGGCTGCGCCGCAGGCGGAATTGCCGTTAAACCAATCAGGTGAATCATAGGCCTGATGCACATAGGGGATCGTGAATGAAACGGCGCTGACGGCCGGCGTCTCGGATGGCAACGGGGCAGCCGGTCTGAATGCAGCGGGCAGGTCGATCAGGTCGCACTGCGCAGTCAAGGCCGGCGATCCCGTTGTCTTACGCAAATGTCCATCCACACCATCCTTGAAAATCCATTGGCCGGCTGAACAGGTGGCATAATCATGGTCGCCTCGAGTGAGATAGAACCCCTCAGATCCGTCGCAACGCATGGAATAGAGGCCCTGGCGGAACACCCTGCCTTCGGTGGACAGAGTGATGCGGGTAAAGATGACCCGTTCGCCCTGTTTGTCCCAGATGGCATGCAGACCGGGACCGAGATCCGTCATGTGGCCGGTGCTCGAATCGAAGAGCAACACGCGGCCGTCGATGGAATGCGCCAGCAGTGTGCGGTTGTCAGGGGACCATTGCGGCGCGAAACAGCTGACGGCCTCAGCGCTCAAACGCCGCATGCGGCCGTCCGCCACAGTCAGCACATGCAGTTGGTCGTCCTGATCGGTAAACGCCGCCATGGATCCGTCCGGGGAGAGCGGAGTCTGATTGCAATAAGCCTGCAATGGAAAGGAGCGCAGCACCCGGCCCTGCAGATCCACGAGGTACAGGGTCCGGCCAATGGTGAAAGAGATCCGGCCGTCGTCGGAAAAAGCCGGAATCCCGACCTGCGCGCTGGGTTCGCACAGATCCCACAGCGTTCTGCTTATCACATCATACACCGAGGCCACCTGCCGGCGTCCGACAAACCGCTTAAAACCCACATGGCGGCTGTCGGCAGACCAGCCGGCGCGATAAGCGACGCCATAGCCCAAAGCGATGGTCTCCGTCGTGCCGGTGGCCAAGTCAGCCACATATAGGCCGGGCTGCTCCTGCAGACCAAAGAGCAGACGATCGCCTGACGGCGAAAGCAAAAGATGGGAAAATCCTTTCTCCGCAGCCGGCGCCGCCTTCGTTCCTGCCCCGTGGGATAAGCCGGCAGAACACAGCAGCAGGCAAACGCATAATGTTATTACGGCCGATCTGGGCATGAGTCATTCAAGAATGTGTGGAAAACCGGTACAAAAAATTCCGCTCTGAAAAGTAAAAAGCCCGGACGAGCCGGGCCTTGGGACTACTTTTTGGTAAAGGCTTCATCGAACATACCCGCTGGAATGGGATAGTTCAGGTCTTGCAGGAAGCGGCACGCATCGGCAGCGCCGAACTCGCGATCCATGCCCGGATCCTCCCACTCAACCGAGAGCGGACCCTGGTAGCCGATGGCGTTCAAAGCGCGGATGATGGCTTCGAAATCCACATCGCCGCGGCCCAGGGAGCGGAAATCCCAGCCGCGGCCGGCAGCGCCGAACTGCAGATGGGAACCGAGAATGCCGGTGGTGCCGTCCAGCGTCACCGCACAATCTTTCATGTGACAATGATAGATGCGGTCGGGAAACGCCTCAATGAATTTGACCGGATCGATGCCCTGCCACTGCAGATGGCTGGGATCAAAATTAAAGCCAAAAGATGTGCGATAGTTGAGCGCCTCGAGAACGCGTTTAGTGGTGATGATGTCGTAAGCGATCTCGGTGGGATGCACCTCCAGAGCAAAGCGCACGCCGCACTCTTCAAACACATCCAAAATCGGATTGAACATGCCGGCGAAATACGCATATCCCTCCTCCACGGCTTTGAAATCCGTGGGCGGAAAAGAGTAGAGCAAATGCCAGATGGAAGAGCCGGTAAATCCGTTGACCACGGAGACGCCGAGGTTTTTAGCGGCGCGGGCTGCGGCTTTCATGGAATCCACACCGAACTGACGCTTCTTGTCCGCGTCGCCGGCACAGGCGGCCGGGGCAAAGCCGTCGGAACGGCTGTCGTTGTTCGGATCGCAGATCAGCTGACCCGCGAGATGGTTGCTGATGGCCCATGTCTTTAGCCCATGTTTGGCCAGCAGATTGATTTTCTCTTCGCAATATCTCTTATCCTTCGCCCCTTGAAACACGTCAAAATGGTCACCCCAGCAGGCGAGCTCCAATCCTTCATAGCCGAAGGCCTTGGCTTTTTTCGCCGTGATCTCCAGCGGCAGATCAGCCCACTGGCCGGTGCATAGCGTGATAGGTCGTGGCATGGTGTTCTCCGATTTTTTGTTCAATTCATAAATTATAAAAAAAAATATCAGAGTCAAGCAAAGCTTTTGCCGGCAAAAATACTTGCTTTTTGAAAATAATTCATTTACATTATTTGAGCACATGTACACCGTGTAGTGCCCTTGTAACCTTTGCTGCACGGACGTTTTGCCCGCACCAGCAATGCACGCTTGTGAACGACGGTTCTCGTAACGCACCCGGGTTTACGGTTCATTTACAAGTCGGCCGGAAGAGGTGTACGTAACTTGTACACAATTTTAAGAAAGGGTTTCAACACTATGGAAAAAGGCACTGTCAAGTGGTTCAACACTTCAAAGGGTTATGGTTTTGTCACCAGAGAATCTGGCGGCGACATCTTTGTCCACTTTTCCGGCATTGTTGGCGATGGCTTTAAATCTCTGAACAACGGCGACGCGGTCGAGTTTGAGGTTGAGGAAACTCAGAAAGGCCCGCAAGCGGTTAAAGTAGCGAAAATATAAACCTGGCCTACGAAACATCCCAGCCCCGGTGGAATTCCACCGGGGCTTTTTTTGTTTTCATCCCCGTTCCTGCTTGCACCGCGGCCGCTCGTGTTCATTATCGGGCGCCGAGGCATCGTGCTTGTTCAGACGCTCAATTTTTTGATGAATCTTTCTGTTTTTTTATGTATGTTATTATGGCAATTACTTATTTTACCGCCGGATTGCCGCTCTGTTAACAGACTCAGAAAAACGGACCAACGTATAGATTGCAAAAACTAAATTGCTGGTATGATAATAGTTTAAGACGACACAAGGAGCTGCCATGAGTATGCAAACGATCCCTGAACCATTTTCCAAACGCCATATCGGTCCGGATGCACATGAAACCGAGGAGATGCTGCGCGTTATCGGCGCCGGTTCCCTGGAAGAGCTGATGGATCAGACCATCCCCCCTGCCATTCACCTGAAAAAGCCGCTGTCGCTGGATCCGGCCCTGTCGGAATTTGACTACCTGAACTATGTCCGCACGCTGGCCGGCCGGAACAAGGTGCATCGCTCTTTCATCGGCATGGGGTTTTACGACTGCATCACCCCTTCGGTGATCCTGCGCAATGTGTTTGAAAATCCCGGCTGGTACACGCAATACACGCCCTACCAGGCCGAGATCAGCCAGGGCCGTCTGGAGGCCTTGATGATCTTTCAAACCATGATCAGCGAAATGACCGGATTTCCTGTGGCCAACGCTTCCCTGCTGGACGAGGGCACTGCGGCCGGTGAGGCCATGACCATGATCAAACGGCTGAACAGCAAAAAGGCCAAGGCCAATGTCTTTCTGGTGGATGCCGGCTGTTTGCCGCAGACCATCGCGGTGCTTCACTCCCGCGCAGTGCCGTTGGGCATCGAACTCAAGGTGACAGATCTGCAGAGCGCACGAATGGACGAAGGCGTGTTCGGCCTGCTGCTGCAATATCCAAACGCCCCGGGTCAGATCAGCGATCCCCGCCCTGTGATTGAAAAAGCGCATCAGGCCGGCGTGCTCACGGCCATGGCCTGCGACCTGCTCAGCCTGGCTTTGTTGACGCCGCCGGGAGAACTGGACGCTGATATCGCCATCGGATCCAGCCAGCGCTTCGGAGTGCCCATGGGTTACGGCGGACCACACGCCGGCTTTATGGCGACCCGGGACGACTATAAACGCAGCATGCCCGGCCGCCTCATCGGGCTATCCATCGACCGGCACGGCCGTCAAGCCTACCGCATGGCGCTGCAAACTCGAGAGCAGCACATCCGTCGCGAAAAAGCCACCTCCAACATCTGTACGGCCCAGGCACTGCTGGCCATCATGGCCGGCATGTATGCGGTGTGGCATGGCGCTGCCGGCATCAAAGCCATCGCTGAACGGGTGCACAGCCTGACCGCTGACCTGGCCGCAGGGTTGACCGGGCTCGAATACCGTCAGTTGAACAGCGCCTTTTTCGATACGCTGCGAATCGAGACCGCCGACAAAGAGGAAAAAGAAAAAATTCACCAAGCTGCGCTCGCCGGCGGGATGAATTTCAACTATATCGACGACCGGTGCATCGGCATCAGTCTGGATGAGACTACCTCTGCACAGGAGGTGGCGAAGATCCTGCAGGTGTTCGCCGGCGCGCGGCAGAAAACGGCGCAGATCGGCAAAAGCGCCGGCGCAGTGATACCGGCCGAATGGCAGCGCCAATCCGCCTATCTCACTCACCCGGTGTTTCAGCAGTATCACTCTGAACACAAGATGGTGCGCTTCCTGAAAAGTCTGGAGAACAAGGATCTGTCGCTGACTACCTCCATGATCCCCCTGGGTTCCTGCACCATGAAGCTCAACGCCTGTACAGAGATGCTGGCTTTGAGCTGGCCTGAATTTGCCCGCATGCATCCCTTTGCGCCGATTGAACAGACACAGGGCTATGCGCAGATATTCGCAGAGCTGGAATCCGCGCTGTGCAGAATCACCGGGTTCGCCGCCTGTTCCCTGCAGCCGAACTCGGGCGCCCAGGGTGAACTCACCGGTCTGCTGGTGATCCGCGCCTGGCATCATGATCGCGGCCAGACGCAGCGGAAAGTGGCTCTCATTCCCTCCTCTGCCCATGGCACCAATCCCGCCTCCGCGGTGATGGCCGGCATGACGGTGGTGGTGGTGGCGTGCGACGAACAGGGCAACATCGATGTCGCGGATCTGAAGGCCAAAGCGGAAAAATATCACGACACGCTGGCTGCGCTGATGGTGACCTATCCATACACTCACGGTGTGTTTGAAGAGCAGATCATGGAGATCTGCAGCATCATTCACTACCACGGCGGCCAGGTGTACATGGACGGCGCCAACATGAACGCCCAGGTGGGATTCACCAGCCCGGCGGCCATCGGGGCGGACGTCTGTCATCTCAATCTGCACAAGACCTTTGCCATCCCCCACGGTGGCGGCGGACCAGGCATGGGCCCCATTTGCGTGGCCGAACATCTGCAGCCTTTTCTGCCCGGCCATCCGGTGGTCCCGCTGGGCGGCGCCAAGTCCATTCCGGCGGTCTGTTCAACACCCTGGGGCAGCGCCAGCATTCTGATCATCTCTCACGCCTATATCAAAATGATGGGCGCCGACGGATTGCGGGCCGCCACCCAGTGCGCCATTCTAAACGCGAACTATATCAAAGCGCGCCTGCAGGACCACTATCCGGTTCTCTACACCGGCCAAAAGGGTCGAGTGGCGCATGAGATGATCTTTGATCTCAAGGCGTTCAAGCCCTATAAAATCGAGGCCGAGGACGTGGCCAAACGGTTGATGGATTACGGTTTTCACGCGCCGACCGTCTCGTTCCCGGTGCACGATTCCATCATGGTGGAACCGACGGAAAGCGAGGACAAGGCCGAGTTGGATCGGTTCTGCGAGGCCATGATTCTGATCCGCAAGGAAATCCAGAGCGTCATCGACGGTGCGGCGGATGGGCAGGACAACCCGCTCAAGATGGCGCCGCACACCGCCCTGGAGGTCTGCGCGAACCAATGGCCGCACGCCTATTCACGGGAACAGGCGGCCTATGCAGCGGCTTATTTGCGGCAACACAAATTCTGGCCGGCCGTGGGCCGCATCGACAACACCTATGGCGACCGCAATGTGGTGTGCACCTGTCCGCCGATGGACGCCTACGAACAGGAAAAAGAATAACCCCTGACCAGCCGCACAGGGGCAACCTCCTGTGCGGCCAAAACGCGATTACACCTATGCCCAAACAATCCATCACGATCTTTTGGTTCCGTCGCGACCTGCGGTTGAGCGACAACGCCGCTCTCTATCAGGCGCTGCAGAGCGGTCTGCCGGTGCTGCCGCTTTTCATCTTTGACAAAAACATTCTGGATCCGCTGCCGGATCGCCGGGACGGCCGGGTGGATTTCATCCGGCGCACGCTCGCCGTGCTGCAGCGGTCGCTGCAAAAACACGGCGGCGGCCTGCTGGTGCGCATCGGCGATCCCATGCAGGTGTGGAAAAGCCTGATCCGGGAATACCGGATCCATTCGGTGTATGTCAACCGGGATTATGAGCCCTATGCGGTGAAAAGAGATGAACAGGTCGCTGCGCTGCTGCAGGCGCACGGGATCGCATGGCATAGTTATAAGGATCAGGTTGTTTTTGAAAAAGGAGAGGTGTGCAAAGAGAACGGCGAGCCCTACACCGTCTTTACTCCCTACATGAAAAAATGGCGTTCGCTGTTGCGGCCGGAATCGCTGAAATCCTGGCCGTTAAAATACCGCACCGCAGCCTGGCATCAGATTGAACCCAACCTGCCCGAGCTGAAACAACTCGGCTTCCAGCCCACGAATCTGACCTTCCCGGCCGCAGACCTGCCGGAGGAGATTGTTTTTCAGTACGACAAAACCAGAAACTTTCCCGCCCTGGCCGGCACTACGCGGTTGGGCCTGCATCTGCGCTTCGGCACAGTCAGCATACGCGAGCTGGTGCGCCGGGGCATGCTGCTGAACGAAACCTGGGTCAACGAACTCATCTGGCGGGAATTCTTTATGCAGATATTGCATCATTTCCCCCACGTGGTCGACGGCCCTTTTAAAGCCGCCTACGCCGGCATCCGTTGGCAGAATGATGAGGAGCTTTTCCTCCGCTGGTGTGAGGGCAGGACCGGCTATCCACTGGTGGACGCCGGTATGCGCGAATTAAACGCCACGGGATTTCAGCACAACCGGGTGCGCATGCTCTGTGCCAGTTTTCTCGCCAAACATCTGTTGATCAACTGGCAGTGGGGGGAGAAATACTTTGCGGACAAGCTGCTGGATTTCGAACTGTCGTCCAACAACGGCAACTGGCAATGGGCCGCGGGCTGCGGCTGCGATGCGGCGCCCTATTTCCGCGTCTTTAGCCCGGAGCTGCAGCAGAAACGGTTTGATCCGAAACGCGCCTACATCAAGAGCTGGGTCGCTGAAGTGGATACGCCGGACTATCCCAAACCGATCGTGGAACACAAGCAGGCTCGTCTGCGCGCGCTGCTGGCCTATCAGAAATCACTGCGATGAACGAACGGTTGTTCTCACCCTTGGTTTTCACCCAAAAGATAGGGATACCAGGTCTTTGCCAGCACGGCGGTGGCTGCCAGAGCCACGACCAGACAGAGCGCAGCGATGCCGTGCCAGTGTCCGACCAGATACATGGGGAACAGATAGTATCCGGTAATCGCGATCATGCCGAGGAGCGTGTTACCGAGGGAGCGAAGAGCGCTTTCAGAAGCCTTCTCCCGGCCGGAAAGAACAAGCTGCGCTCTATCGCGGACAGGCGCCCACAGGCCAAACGGCCGTACGGTTCTGTAAAACGAGATGAGAATGGGCATCTCCACCGGGGCCGTGACCAGCGACACCAGAAGACTCATGATCAGTGAAGCGGCGCAGATCGGCGGAAACACCAGATACATGGGGGCATCGGGCCTGATGAGAGCGAAGAGTGACAGAGCAATGCCGCCGAGGATACCCGCGGCATACCCCCAGCCGTTCATGCGCCACCAGTACCACCGGAGCACATTGGGCATGATCACCCCGGCACCGAGCGCCATCATCGTCCAGTTCCATATCTGAGTGATGGAATCGGCCTGAAAGCCGATGGCGACGCCGACGAGAACAACGGCAACCGTTGCGATGCGGCTGGAGGCGACCAGCCGGCGTTCAGTCACCTGCGGCATGAAAAACGGCTGAAGGATATCGCGGACGATGAACGACGCCGCGCTGTTGACCGTGGCGCTAAAGGTGGACATGAACGCCGCCAGAAGCCCCGCCAGTACCAGCCCTCGGAATCCCACCGGAAGGTATTCGCGGAGCACGACAGGCATCACCTGTTCGGGATCAGCGGTCGAAGCGACGCCTGTGAGCGCTAAAAGAGTGATGCCGGCGCACATCCCCCAGCGGACTATGAGGAAAAAGCTCCATGCGGCACCTGTTTTGGCCGCATCACGGGGGTTGCGGGCGGCGAGGAAGAGCTGGAAATCGCACATCTGCGCAGGACCGCCCAAGTTCAGCAGCAGCCCTTTCAGCACCCAGACGATGACCAAAGCTCCAAACAGCTCATAAGCCGCGTTGCCGGTTCCCGCCAGGTCGGAAAGGCGCCAAATGGGGAGCAGCGAGGTGTAATCGACGGGGACGCTGGCGGCGATGATTTCCGGCGTGAGCTTGACATAGGCGATCACCGTGATGATGATGGCGGCGATCGTGAGAATGATGGTCTGTACCACCTGGGTGATCACCACGCTGTAGAGACCACCGAGAATGACATAGACAGTGGTGGAGGCGATGATCACCACGCCGCACACCGTGGGAGAAAAAGGAACATAGATGGCGGCGAACTTGCCGATTCCCTGATAGGCGTAGCCGATAAAGCTCGACAAGGTGAGCACCGCCATAAACGCGTAAGAGGTGCGGGCAACGACTCCGCCTCGGTCTGAGCCAAAACGGGTCACCATCCACTCGGCAGCGGTGATCACATTGGAGCGCCGCACCCACTTGCCCATGTAGGCCATGAAAAAGGCGCCCATCATAACGCCCCACATCCAGTGAATCCACAGCGATTTCATGCCGAGGATGAACAGGACCGAGACAATCCACATGGTGCCGGAAATATCAAACGTGCCGACCGAGCCGGACATGGCCAGGGCGAGCCAATGCATGCTCCGTCCGCTGAGAAAGTAGGACTCGAGACTCTGTGACGCCTTTTTCTGATACCAGAATCCCATGACGATCATGACGAGGAAATACGCCACGATGATGGCGATGTCGATTATGCTCATAGGGCACTCATCCGCGTGATGTGGTGTGGTAACTCCAGACTGGATTCATGGACGGGAATTTTTTTCTTCACGCTGTGGGGAGCGCTGGATTCAAGCGATGACGGGTGGTGGATCACCCCAAAACACACAGATCGAGCCTTTGGGCCATACCGAACTCTCTTTCCGCTCCCACCTCGAAGAAATTAGCGAATCGCGATATAAAAACCAAGCGCAATCTTAAAAAAAGGCCGTCAACAGAAAATGTGCGGCTGTCTTTTGTTACCTATTAATGCGGCAATTAAGTATTTTACCACCGCCTGGCAGCTCTGCTAACAGGCTCTTAAAAAACGGACTGACGCCTTGATTGCAACAAATAAATTGCCTGCATAATAACTCTGATTGGGAGCGCGGAGCTCCAGCTCCGCGTTTTTTCCTCGTTCCCAAGCTCTCAGCCTGTGTGAAAACGTCTTGCAAATTGCGCAGAGATTTCCGATTTTTACCCGA
>CAZKQR010000126.1:0-10665 GCA_964554965.1 uncultured Cytophagia bacterium
GCAGCGGCGCTCTTTTAAAGCAAAGCACAGGAGCCCGCCTGACCACAAAGGGCAGAGCCTGAATCTGCTCCAGCTGCTGCGCGGTGGCGCTGACGCTGACTGCGTTGAGCCATTTGGAAACCGTACGGATGTGCACACCCCGGCGCATCAGCTCCTGCACATAGCCGGCGTTCACCGCAAGGTCGCTCTGATCAACCAATCGGTCTGCAGGCAGCACTTTAGCGCGCCGTTTTTTCGCCCGCGCTGTCAACCGGGACCGGGCCGCCGTCAACGCCTCCCGGTCGCCCATTTGAGGGCCTTTGTCGGAAAGGAAAATCCACACCGGATCATCGGCCGCAGCAGCGCCGGCTATTCCGAATAAAAAGACAAGAAAAAAACAGAGAGATCTGACTAAATGGTTCATGAAGGCTTTACCGGTTTGAAAAAATGACGCGCCAAGCTGCGCGATAAAAAAAGAAACGCCGGGAGTCCTGATTGCGCACGGACTCACGGCGTATGTTCGACAGAATACGATCTAGTTCGCCTGCATATAGGCTTTAGTGATCACCACCGGCTGAACCGGGGCATCGCCCTCGCCGGTCTGCACCTGGCCGATCTTTTCCAGCACTTCCATGCCCTCCACCAGTTGACCAAAGATGGTGTATTGGCCGTCCAGATGGGCGGTGCGTTCCCGGCCCAGGCAGATGAAGAACTGACTGCCGGCGCTGTTGGGATCCGCCGACCGGGCCATGGACAGGATTCCCTTGTCATGATGCAGATCGTTAAACTCGGCAGGCAGGCTGTAGCCGGGACCACCGGTGCCCTCATTGCCGAGAATCGCATCCTTGCTGTTGATGTCGCCGCCCTGGACCATGAAACCGGGTATAACGCGATGAAAGGTGGTGCAATCATAATAGCCGGACGACACCAGCCGTTTGAAGGAGGTGCAATGCATGGGCGCCTTGTCCGGGAAAAAAGCCAGCACCATCTTGCCATAATTGGTCTCCAGCACCGCTTTTTCCTTGGCCCCGACCGGTTCCATGGGCGTTTGTTTCACTTTTTCCAGCAGCTGCTGAATCTGGGCATCGCTCAGCGGTTGACAGGGGGCTGCCTGCTGACCCTGACGGCCGGGCGCCGGCTGTTCCTTTTTTCCACAGCTAAAGAACACGCACGTCAGTGCCAACAAAATAAATAGTTTTTTCATAGAACCTCCGTGTTCCACGATGTTCATCTTACCCTGCAGGGTTTTATAATCCAGTAATTACAAAAATTTCGCAAAAATCGCAAGCAGTTTTTGCCCGTCTGAAGCAGCGGTTTTCTTTTCAATTTGCATTATGCGCAGGAAATGGTTACTTTAAAAAATGGAAAAACCGTTTGCAGAGATTGTCTTCCCGATTCCTGTGGGCCATGGCTATACCTACTCCATTCCGGATAAATTCCAGGGCGATGTGGCGCCGGGCATGCGCGTGCTGGCGCCCTTTGGCCCCCGCAAAATGACCGGTTTCATCGTCAGATTGGCAGACGTTTGCGACCGGACGGATGTCAAGGCGATCGAGGAGGTGCTGGATCCAGTGCCCCTGTTCACCACAGAGGTGCTGGAGCTGGCGCAATGGATTGCAGAGTATTATCTATGCGGCTGGGGTGAAGTGCTCAAAGCGGCCCTGCCCAGCGGCATCCATCAAAACTCGGTCAAGACCGTCCGCCTGACGCACAGCGATCCGGAACAGCTGGCGCAACTGATCGAATCGCGGGCGCCCCGCCAGGCGCAAATCGTCCGCCAGCTGATGCGGCAGAATCCGATGCCGTTGAACAAGCTGGTGGCTGCGCTGGACGCTTTCAACATCTATGGAAGTCTGAGCAAATTACGCCAGGATGGTTTTGTCCGCATGGAACTGACATTGCCCAGGCCCAAAGTGGGTGCACGCTACGAAACCCGCTACCGGCTGGCCGCCGCGTTTCGTGGACCTGCCTTGGAAAAGCTGGCGGAGGAGCTGCAGTCATCAGCGCCCAAACAGGCGCGCGTTCTGGCTGCTCTGTTTGAGGAGCCTGAGGCGCTGATCGCCGGCCCGGAACTGCTGCAGCAGGCCGGCGCCACCTGGTCAGCGCTCAGCAGCCTGACAAAAAAAGGCGTACTGCAGCGTGAACGGGTTCAGGTGGAGCGGCAGTATGATCAAGGCATGGAGATCGAAACGCCGACGCCGCTGACGCTGAACCGGGACCAGGCAGAGGCCTTGGCGGCCATCGTTCGTCAGATCGATGCCGGCAAGTTCAGCACCATGCTGTTGCACGGCGTCACGGCCAGCGGCAAGACACAGGTGTATATCGAAGCCATCCAATACGCGCTGTCTAAAGGGTTGACGGCGGTGGTCATGGTGCCTGAGATCGCCCTGACTCCGCAGATGGTGCGCCGCTTCCGCGGCCATTTCGGCGACCGGGTCGCCGTGTTTCACAGCCGCATGTCCCCGGGCGAGCGCTATGATTCCTGGCGCCGCACCTGGGAGGGCAAACATCAGATCGTCATCGGTCCCCGCTCCGCGATTTTCGCGCCACTGCCCCGCGTCGGACTGATCGTCGTGGACGAAGAGCATGAGCCCAGCTACAAGCAGAACGATCTGACCCCGCGCTATCATGGCCGCGATGTGGCGGTCATGCGCGCCAAACTCAACCACGCGGTGGTGGTGCTGGGTTCGGCAACGCCTTCGCTGGAGACCTATTACAACGCGCAGGTGAATAAATACATGCTGCTGTCGCTGCCCAACCGCATCGATGACGCGCGCATGCCGGCCATCCACGTCGTCGACCTGCGCCGCGAGCCCAAAATCATCGGCAGCCATGATCCGATTATTTTCTCCCGCCTGCTGCGGCAAAAAATGGACGAAAAACTGGCCGCCGGCGAACAGATCATTCTGTTTCAGAACCGCCGCGGTTTTGCCACCCTGTGCAAATGCACCACCTGCGGCTATATCGCCCGCTGTGAACACTGCGACATCTCGCTGACGTTTCATCTGCGCGGCCGCCTGCTGAAATGCCACTATTGCGGCTATCAGCGCAAAGCGCCGGAACAGTGTCCGCAGTGCCAGAGCCGCGACCTCTATATGCGCGGCATCGGCACCCAGCGCATCGAGGAGGAGCTGCACGCCCTGTTCCCCGGCGTTCCGGCGGTGCGCATGGATATGGACACCACGCGCGGCCGGCACGGCCATGACGCCATCCTCACCCGCTTCGGCCGTGGGGAATTCCAAATCCTGCTGGGCACGCAGATGGTGGCCAAGGGGCTGGATTTTCCTCGTGTGACCCTGGTGGGCGTCATCTCCGCGGATTCGGAGCTGCTGTTTCCCGACTTTCGCTCCGGCGAGCGCACATTTCAACTGCTGACCCAGGTCGCGGGCCGCGCCGGCCGCAAGGACAAAGAGGGCGAAGTGGTGATCCAGACCTATACTCCGGACCACTATTCCCTGTTCTACGTGCGCAGCCACGATTATGAACACTTTTTTAAAGCGGAATTAAAGGACCGGCGCGAGTTGGATTATCCGCCATACAGCCGGATGATCAACATCCTGTTCCGCGGCCCGCGCGAGGAGGCGGTGGCGCGTGTGAGCCGCCGGTACGGAGAGGGGCTGCAGCCGCAGACCTGCTTCCGCATGCTCGGCCCGGTGCCGGCTACGCTGTCGAAAATTGAGAACAACTTTCGCTATCAGATCCTGCTGATCAGCAGCAAACAGAACGATCCCGGAGGCCAGAAAACCCGGGAGGCGGTCCGCAGCGCCATGGCGCAATTCAAAGAACACCATCGCAGCCAGGAGGTGCAGGTTTCCATCGATGTGGATCCGACTTCCATTCTGTAGAAATAAACCAGCGCCTGCCGCTGTTATACCTTCGGGGTTTTGACGGGCAAGCCACGCACGATCAACCAACAAGGACGCTTCATGAAAAAAGACAAACTGCTCGACCTGTACCGCATGATGCTGTTGATCCGTCGTTTTGAAGAACGCACTGCACAGATGTACGGCATGCAAAAGATCGGCGGTTTTTGCCATCTCTATATCGGCCAGGAGGCTGTGGCCGTCGGCACGATAGCCGCTCTGCGCGACGACGACTATTTCATCTCAGCCTATCGCGACCACGGTCACATTCTCGCCAAAGGCGGGGATCCCAAGGCGGTGATGGCAGAGCTGTTCGGCAAAGCCGGCGGCGTGTCCAAAGGCAAAGGCGGCTCCATGCATCTGTTTGATGTGGCCAAGGGCTTTTACGGCGGCCACGGCATTGTCGCCGGTCAGATCCCCTTGGCCACGGGCATGGCGTTCGCCGCCAAGTACCGCGGCGAGGACCGGGTGACCGTCTGCTCCATGGGCGAGGGCACGGTGCATCAGGGCGCTTTTCACGAGTCGCTGAATCTGGCCTCATTGTGGAAGCTGCCGGTGATCTATCTGATCGAGAACAACCGGTACGGCATGGGAACGCCGCTGGAGCGGGCGTCCGCGGTCTGGGACCTTTCGCAAAAAGCCTGTTCCTACGATATGGCGCGCGCCACAGTGGACGGCATGGATGTGCTCAAGGTGCACGAAGTGCTGGCCGAAGCGGTCGAACGCGCCCGCAAACTCAGCGAGCCCACACTGATCGAAGCGCGCACCTACCGTTTCCGCGGCCACTCCATGTCCGATCCGGTGCACTCTCACTATCGCACCAAGGATGAGGTGGAGGAGCAGAAGAGCCACGACCCGCTGCTGACATTCCAAAGCTATCTGCTGGAGAAAAAATATATCAGCGAAGATCAGATCAAAGCCTATGAAGATGAGATAAAGACGATAGTGAAAGAATCGGTCGATTTCGCCGAGAACTCTCCGGAGCCGGCGCTGGAAGCGATCTATGAAGACGTCTATGTCGAGTGATCGCCGGACCGGCGACCCCGGCTGCAGGATCAGCGGCTGACATAGAAACAGACACAGCCCTTAATCATCATCCACCCTTTGAATGAAAGACGGAGAATATGGCGGAGATTACATTTCGCGAAGCGTTGAACCAAGCCATGGCCGAAGAGATGGAGCGGGATCCCAATGTGTTCCTCATGGGCGAAGAGGTCGGCTATTATCAGGGCGCGTATAAAGTGAGCCAGGGCCTGTTGGAACGATTCGGCCCCAAACGGGTCATCGACACTCCCATCGCCGAACTGGGATTCGCCGGTCTGGGCATCGGCGCAGCCCAGGTGGGTCTGCGGCCCATCATTGAATTCATGACCTGGAATTTCAGCATCCTCGCCATGGACCAGATCGTCAACAACGCGGCCAAGCTGCGCTACATGTCCGGCGGCGCATTAAAGATCCCGGTGGTGTTCCGCGGCGCCAGCGGCGCAGCCCATCAGCTGGGCGCACAGCATTCACAAAGCCTGGAGGCCTGGTACTGCAATGTGCCGGGATTGATCGTCATGGCGCCGTCCACGCCCAAGGATGCCAAGGGCATGCTCAAATCGGCCATCCGCGACGACAACCCCGTGATCTTTATGGAAAGCGAAGTGGCCTACGGCTACAAGGGCGAAGTGCCGGAGGGCGAACACCTGGTGCCCATCGGCGTCGGTGACGTCAAACGGCCGGGCAAGGATGTGACCATCATCGCCTGGTCCAAGATGATCCATGTGGCGCTGGAAGCGGCCAATCTGCTGGCCCAGGAGGGCATCGAGGCGGAGGTGATCGATCCGCGCACCCTGCGGCCTCTGGATGAGCAGCTGCTGCTCACCTCCATCGAAAAAACCAACCGCTGTGTGATCGTCGAAGAGGGATGGCCCTATGCCGGCGTGGGCGCCGAGATCAGCCATCGTATCTATCAGAACGCCTTCGATCACCTGGACGCGCCCATTTTGCGCGTAACCAGCGAAGACGTACCCATGCCCTATGCCAAGAATCTGGAGCAGGCGGTGATACCCAGCGCCCCGAAAGTGGTGGCCGCTGCCAAGAAGGTGCTGTACATCTGATCTCTGCGCAATCCGAACCGATTCGTGAAAAACATCGAGGAGCACCATGGCTATAAAAATTTCCATGCCCAAACTGAGCGACACCATGACCGAAGGCCATCTGGTTAAATGGCTGAAAAAAGAGGGCGATCGTGTAGAGGCATCAGAGATCATCGCAGAGGCTGAGAGCGACAAGGCGACCATGGAATTGGAAGCCTATGACAGCGGCGTTCTGCTGAAAATTATCGTACCCGAAGGCGGCAAAGTTCCGGTGGGCGGCACCCTGGCCATCATCGGCGAAAAAGGTGAAGACATCAGCCCGTTGCTGAAATCCGGCCCAGTGGCGGAAACAGAACCCTCCGGCAATAGCCCGTTGATCCCCGACAGCCTGCCGTCCGTGCCCCAGGCGGAGGCGATCAGCGCCGACGGTTTAATCACCAGCGGGACCGGACGCATTAAAGCATCGCCCCTGGCCCGCAAGCTGGCCGTTGAACGCGGAATCGATCTGCGCCGCATCGCCGGCAGCGGCACCGGCGGCCGTATCATCGTTCGCGATATCAACGCCGCCCCTGCCGCTGCGCCGGCGGCCGTGGCGGCGGCAGTGCCATCGGCAGTCAGTCAGGTCGTGGCCGGCCGTGAAGACCGGAACCTGCCGCTGTCCACCATGCGCACCACCATCGCCAAACGGCTCACGGAGAGCAAAAACACAGCGCCCCATTTTTATCTCACCATGGAAATTGACATGGATCAGGCGGTCGAGTTCCGCGCCACCCTGAACACACTGCAGACCGAAGTCAAGATCAGCTACAACGATCTCATCGTCAAGGCCACGGCCCGGGCCTTGACCCGGCATCCGATGGTCAACGCCTCCTTTCAGGAACAGAACATCGTTCAGCGCGGCCGTGTGGACATCGGCGTGGCCGTGGCCATCGAGGACGGATTGATCACCCCGATCGTGCGCCAGGCGGATCGCAAAAGCATCCTCGAGATCTCGCAAGAGGTCCGCACGCTGGCGGAAAAAGCGCGAACGCGCAAGCTGTTGCCCGATGATTACACCGGCTCGACGTTCACCATCAGCAATCTGGGCATGTACGACATCACCCATTTTACCGCCATCATCAATCCGCCCGAGGCGGCCATCCTGGCGGTGGGCAGCGTGCGCCGGATTCCGGTGGTGCGTGAAAACCAGGTGGTCCCGGGCTGGCGCATGCAGGTCACGCTCTCCTGCGATCATCGGGTGGTCGACGGCGCCAGCGGAGCGCTGTTCCTGCAAGAGCTGAAGAGATTGTTGGAAAACCCGGTGGCGATGTTGTTGTAGGTTGTGAGCGCTCGATGATAAAAGCCTCTGTGTTGCGCAGAGGCTTTCTATTTATTCCACATCGGATATCCGTGTTTATCAAAGCACACAAACCTAAACTAAGATCCTTTTGTCCTTTTGCGCGGAGATAGACGGCAAGAGGAAACCGCAGGGTCAGCGGATTAAGTATCCCGTACTTTACTCCATTTTTTTCGTTACCAAGCTGGAGAGAGTGTGTGAAAACGCTGCTTTCAGAGCATTTTGGTCTCAATCTTCAATATTCAGAGAGGAAATTTTACCTTTTCACACAAACTCCGGAGCTTGGTAACGAGGGGGAACGCGCCTGGCATGGCGAAAGCATAAACTTAAACTTGTTCTCCAAGAAAATTTTTTAAGAGGAAAAATGAATATCCAAAGCAAGCTGCTGTCATCAGGCTTCATACTCACTGCCATGCTGGTGCTGGTTCTTGCAGCAGGCCCAGCACGGTCGGCGAAAACAAGACAGCCAATGCAATTTATCCCCGCTCAAACCTTCATCATGGGCGATCCGTTCGGCAGCGGCCGCACCGACGCCATTCCAGCACATCCGGTCACCCTTGACGGCTATTACCTGTCCCCACACCTTGTGACTGTACAGGAGTATTGTGATTTCCTGAATGAATCCGGTTGGGTGGAGATCAAAGGGTCTTATGTGATTTACAAGGAATCAAAAGACGTACTCTTTGAATTATGGTTGGGGCCGATTGCACAAGAAGCTGAAAAGTTTTTACCCAGACCGGGCACGGCCAATCGACCGGTGTATTATGTATTTTGGAAAGGCGCGGCACTTTATTGCAACTATCTCAGCATGAAAGAGGGCCTGCAGCCCTGCTACCAGCTGGCCAATCTCGCGGACATGCTCAAAGGCGATATCCTGACCAAACCAGAATGGCCCTGCGATTTAAACGCAAACGGGTACCATTTGCCAACAGAGGCACAGTGGGAGTGCGCCGCACGTGGCGGACTGCACGGCAAACGTTATCCCTGGGGCGACAAACCAATTGACGCCCAACTCGCAAACTATGACAACAACGTCGGCCATATGACCGATGTCGGTTCCTACCCTCCCAATCCCTACGGTCTTTTTGATATGACCGGCAATCTTTTGCAATGGTGCAATGATTATTACGACTATGGTTACTATGGCCGTTGCGAGTCCGGAATTCGCAATCCCACAGGAGCGTTCAAAGTACAAGACACAAAATTTCACGTCCTGCGCGGCGGCGCATATTATCAACCGGCAGAGTATCAAACTTGCGATACACGCTACGGACCTTCAGACGGCAGAGCCGGCTATCAGTTCCATGGATTCCGCGTCAGCCGAGAAGCCCTTGAGGAAAAGTGCGATCCAGAGATAGAAAAGGCTACCGCCCGAACATGGAGTGAAAAAGTATTTCATGCCAGGCCGGAGGATTTGCCAATATCGTTTTTGCTTGACGGCAAGCGATCTACCGATATATTAAAATCCTGGACAATAGTGCGCAATCCCGTACAGTCGGAAAACGGCAAACACACGCAAACTGTTTTGCTCCGGGATCCAAAAACCCAAATTGAAATCGCCTGTGAAATAACGACCTTTGCGGAATTTCCGGCAGTGGATTGGTTAATGCGTGTAACCAACAAAGGAAGTAAAGATAGTCCGATCATTGAAAATCTTCAAGTGCTTGATAAAAAATTCAGCAAAAAGGCCGGCGACGCCAGAGAATTCATCCTGCGCCGTTCACGCGGCAGCAGAATGTCAGCGTTGGATTTTGCACCAACTGATGAAATGCTCGGACCAGGCGCGCACAGAACGCTGTCCGGACACAACGGCCGTTCATCGGATTACGATCTGCCGTTCATGAACCTTTCCTGTGGACAGGGCGGAGTGGTTCTTGGCGTCGGTTGGTCCGGTCAATGGCAAACCCGGTTCGTACGGGATGTTAGAAATGGAATACAGATTACCAGCGGCATGCAACACACGCGGTTGAAATTGCATCCGGGTGAAAGCATACGCACACCGCGCATGTTGTTGCTTTTTTGGGATGGGACCGATATGTTACGCGGCCACAACCTCTTCCGTCGTTTGATTCTGGCCCATTACAATCCGCGCATCGACGGCAAGTTAGTCACCCCGCCCATCGCTCGCGGCGTGGCGGATTTGAACGGCTATACGGAACAAAACCAACTGGAGGCCATACCTAAACTCAAAGAGACCGGCATCGAAGTGCTGTGGATCGATGCTGGTTGGTTTGTTGGCGG
This sequence comes from uncultured Cytophagia bacterium, assembly GCA_964554965.1. Classification (GTDB taxonomy): domain Bacteria; phylum Zhuqueibacterota; class Zhuqueibacteria; order Residuimicrobiales; family Residuimicrobiaceae; genus Anaerohabitans. The sequence goes on from CAZKQR010000126.1 coordinate 9,501, forward strand.
CTGGCCCCATGGCATGGGCAACTGGACGCCAAGGCCGGAATGTTTCCCCAATGGACTGGGGCCGGTCGGACAAGCGGTGCATGAAGCAGGCATGAAATTCCTCGTCTGGTTCGAGCCGGAAAGAGTGTCCCGCGGCAGCATGATCGATCGTGACCATCCTGAATGGGTGATCGGTCCGGTAACCGAATGGGGCGGTTTATTCAACTGGGGTATTCCGGCTGCCAGAGAATGGATGACCAATTTATTATCGCAGCAAATCACGGATGGGAAAATAGATATTTTTCGCAATGATTTTAACATGGAGTCGCTTTCCTATTTACAGAGAAGCGATTCGACGGACCGGCAAGGCATTTCAGAAATCCGCTTTGTTGCAGGCATGTATAAAATGTGGGACGACCTTCGCGAACGTCATCCCGGTCTGTGGATCGACAATTGCGCCAGCGGTGGACGCATGATCGATCTGGAAACCACCTTGCGCAGCATTCCGCTATGGCAAAGCGACGCGCAAGTGGATGGCGGCGCCGGCATCACCGCGCAATTGCAAAACGCAGGACTCAATTTGTATCTGCCCATGCACTGTGGCGGCAATATCGGCGTCGAGCCTTCGTACATTTTTCGCAGCGCCATGATGTCCGGCAATGCCATGGGCGACGTGCCTAATAATGAAACAAGCCGGGCCACGGCAGAAACCTTTCATTTGGTGCGTCCCTACTTTGAGGGGGATTATTATCCTTTATTTGCACATACCACAGAAGAAGCGGTTTGGTGGGCTTATCAACTGGATTTGCCGCGAGAAGGCCGGGGCATGGTGCTGGCGTTCAGGCGCGAAAAAAATCCGCAGGCCAAAAACGCGCTGCTGCTGCATGCCATCGACAGCAAAGCCGATTATGATGTGACTGACAAAGACGCATGCAAAACCATGCGCATGAGTGGATTGCAGCTGAAAAGCATCCTTGTTGAAATTCCACAAGCGCCGGGAAGCAAATTGCTATTCTACACAAAAGCGAATGGGAATTAATTGGCTTGTGTTTGCTTTGGTATCCTTCCCCCTCGTTCCCAAGCTCTGAGACTGTGTGAAAACATACAATTTCATGGATGAATCTTACAGTTTTTTTCGTTACCAAGCTCCAGAGACTGTGTGAAAACGTTAAGATTTATTTTTGCT
>CAZKQR010000127.1:0-1944 GCA_964554965.1 uncultured Cytophagia bacterium
AATGGACGTTCACCTAAAAAAATTTCTCCGGCATTCATCAAACTATGCAGTGGGGGAATTACTGGCGTTCTCTGCTAGTTTTGTCTCGTTTCCGATTTTGACTCGGGCGTTGACGCAGAACGATTACGGTGTGATGAGCGTTTTCTCGGTCACCCTGTGGATCTTTCTCGCCTTTTCCCGGGCCGGGCTCGCCGAGTCGACAGTGCGTTTTTACCGTGAGTACAACCAGCCGGAGGATGCAGCCGGGCCATCCACCTATTATTCGACCTTTTTTTTCGGAACCGTGGCGTTTGCCCTGGTCACCGCTTTGCTGGTGGTCCTGTTCGGCAAGCCGATCATTGCCGCGCTGTTCCATCAGGGCCTGCCGGGCTTTCACTATCTTTTAGCCGGCTTGATCGTGACCGGCACGCTCTACGCCCGGTTGCTCAATTTTTATCGGGCCTCGCAAAGAACCATCTCCTACAACATCGCCATGGTCGCCAGCCGGTTCACTGTTCTGGCCGTCAGTCTTTCCGCCGTTCTCCTGGTGGCCGGCACTTTAAAAGTCTACTATACGGCCATTCTGGCTGCCGAGACCGTGATCATGGCGCTGCTGGTTGGAATTTTTCTTTCGCAGAATCCGGTTTCGCTCGCCTTTTTTTCCGGCTCTTTTTTCAAGACCTGTTTGCGTTTCGGCTTTCCCCTGATCGGATTTGAACTGGGATATCTCTTACTCAAATCGGTGGACCGGTACATCATCCAGTTCATGCTCGGCTCCGAGGCTGTGGCGGTTTTCAGCGTGGCGTCGAACATGGGGCATTATACGAAAGATTTGATTCTTTTTCCGCTGATGTACGCGCTCACTCCCATCTACATCGAGGTCTGGCATGAGAAAGGCCGGGAGGCGACCAGCCGATTTGTCTCCACCGTGGCCAACATCAGTCTGCTGGTGCTGATCCCCATTTTTCTCCTGATGACCCTGTTGGGCAGAGAGTTGATCGTGGTCCTGGCTTCGGACAAATACGCCTCGGCCGGCGATCTGCTCGGCGTCATTGTAGCCGGAACGCTTCTCTGGGCGTTGCTGCCCATCTATGCCGCAGGCCTCTATATTGCGAAAAAGACGCAGATCATCAGTTTTACCGTGCTCGTCTGCGTGCTGCTGGATGTGGTGTTAAACCTTGTGTTTATCCGCTGGTGGGGGATTTGGGGGTCGTGTTACGCTGCGTTGTTGACTTGTTTTTTGCTCGCCGCCTATCTGAGCTATCGTTCCAGGCACTATCTGAAGGTCACCATCCATGGAAAAACGATCGTGGTCGGTCTCGTCGCGTCCCTGGTGTTGTGTGGGGTCGCCGCGCTGCTGCCCGATGCCGGCCATTTCCTCGGCGTTGTATTAAAGATGGCGATCCTCGGACTGGCGTTTGCCGGCACCGTGCTGTTGCTCCATGGAGAAGTGCGCCGTATGGTCGTGGCCGGCCTGGCTCACGGTAGAAGGCTTTTACGCTCCTCGTCCCACTAGCGATTGTTCTGCGCAACGAGGACACAGAACAGTATCCTGTTTGGAAGCGCTGACCGGGAGTGATTCGGCCGCGCAGGTTAGCTCCTGCCCGCCCACTGGCATCAACTCAGGGGCTGGCATGGAAAAATAATATCCCCTCATTGACTGGGTGCATACGAGAGATGCAAGAGAAAAGAATAGGCATTCTGTACTTGATCGACACACTGGATCAGAGAGGGGGTACGGAACTCAATCTTTACCGGCTGCTGGCGGATTTGGATCCAGCTGTTTTTCAGCCATTGGTTTGTCCTTTGCAGCCGCTCGATAGCGTCATGATACAATTGCTCCGTGAAAAGGAGATCGAGGTGTTGCCGCTCGGCCTGCACAGCATTTTCAGCCTCTCCGCGCTCAAATGGGCTTTTCGTCTGCGCAGCCTGATCAGGGAGAGGGACATCCGGATCGTACAGACC
>CAZKQR010000127.1:1954-10649 GCA_964554965.1 uncultured Cytophagia bacterium
GACCATTCATTTCGGCGCCGATATCATGGGCGCCCTGTGCAAGCGGTTGTGGAACGATCCGGTGGTCATCGCTAGCCGGCGGGACATGGGTTTTAATGAGACGACCTCGATCCATCGGCTCCTGCGGCGTTGCACCGGGAAATGGATCGATCTGGTTCTGACCAACTCGATCGCCATGCGCGAGTCGATTGTGAAACAGGAAAAAATCCCCCCCCAAAAAATCGTCATGATTTATAACGGCGTGGAAGTCCCCGATCTGGCGGACATGCGGAGGAAAACAGACCTACGTTTCCAGCTGGGGCTTACGGCCGATGCGTTTGTCGTGGGCTGTGTCGCCAATATCCAACCCATCAAAGGGTTCGAGTATCTTATCCGTGCCATCCTTGATCTCATCCATCAGGGCCTGAACATTCATCTGCTGCTGATCGGCGGGATTGAAAAACGCATGGACAGCGCTGAAGGGTATTATCAAAGCCTGGTCGATCTGGTCGGCGCCGAAGGACAGGAAGAGCGCATCCATTTTCTCGGCGTCCGCTCCGATGTAGGCGACCTTGTCTCCATTCTCGATGTGTTCATTTTGCCGTCGCTCAGTGAAGGCTTTTCCAACGCCATTCTGGAGGCCATGGCGGCCGGCGTTCCGGTCATTGCGACCACGGTCGGGGGAAATGGCGAGGCGGTGATCCCCGAAGAAACCGGGTTGCTGGTGGCTCCTGCGGACCGTGACGCGATTGAAGCCGCGGTGCAGCGGCTGTATCACTCTCCCTCTCTGGCCGCGGCCATGGGAACCCGTGGCCGTCAGCGCATCCTGGAGCGGTTCAGCGTGAGGCAGATGGTGCAATCCATGGAAACGCTCTATCTAAGCCATATCCGGTCGCGACGCTGAGGCGGGGACGTTTCAGCGCCCGGTCATGCGGCCGGTTGTTTGTCAAGCGTTTGAGGAGTGGATATGTTTGAATTTGGTCTGGGTTTGACCAGTCTATTGACTCCGGTGCTCTATGTCTCGGCCCTGGCTGCGATTATTCTTACGTTGACCTATCGCCTGGAAATCGGCGCCTATTTTCTCGCCTTTTTCTTTCCCCTGCAAAATGTGCTCGACTATGTGAACGACTTTCCGCTCGGTTCCGATATCAATGATCTTCTGCTCCTCGCTATGCTGGTCAAATGGATGATCCGAAAACGGGAAGCGGACGAGCCCCTTATTGAACCGACCTCTCTCCATATTCCCATGGTTCTTTTGCTCATCTGGACCCTTTTGGCGCTTTTCCGCGGTTCTGATTATCTCGGCTATGGAATGCCGACCAGCCTCGGCAACCCTCTGCTGGTGGCGTGGAAAAACTATTGGATGCCGGCTCTGTTTTTTCTGATTGTGATCAACAACCTCAAGAGCCCGCGGCAACTGCAGCTGCTGTTTCTCATGACGACGCTGGCGATGCTGATGCTGGACCGAAATTTTTATACGGTTTTGAACCAGCACGAGGTTGAACATTACAGCGACGCTTTAAAAGATAAATTCATCGGCGGCGGCATCGCTTTGAGCGGCAATTCGCTGGCGGTCTTTCTGGCGCAGAACGCGATCATTTTTGTCGCGCTTTTCCTGTATGATACCAACAAGATACGCAAAGCGGTTTTTCTCTTTACTGCCGGGCTCAGCTACTACTGCATCATGTTTTTGTTCTCCCGCGGCGGTTATTTGGGGGCCGTGGCCAGCGTGTTCTTTCTTGGGCTGATCAAAGAGCGAAAGCTTTTGCTGATCCTCGCGGTTTTGGTTCTTTTCTATCAGGCTTTGTTGCCCCAGGCGGTCATCGAGCGCATCGAGATGACCCGGACCGAGACCGGATTCGATAAAACCGCCCAGGAGCGGCTCGGTATGTGGGAACAGGCGAAAGAGATGATCAGTGAGAGCCCGGTGCTGGGCTGGGGATTTTCCATCACCCCTTTTATCGAAGTCAGGGCCGGATGGCAGTACGGAGATCGTTATTGGGGAAGCTTTCACAACAGCTTTATTCAGACCACGGTTGAACAGGGGTTCATCGGGTTGCTCCTGGTGCTTTGGATCTATTTCTCCGGGATGTGGCTGGGCTGGAGGCTGTACACGGTGGCCGAGGATCCTCTGGCAAAAGGCCTCGGCCTCGGTTTCACGGCAAGCGTCATGGGCCTGCTGGCCGGCAACATCAACGGCAGCTATTGGCATTTTTACACGGTGGCCTCCTATTTCTGGATCTATCTTGCCATCGTTTTTCGCCAGATAAAAATCGCCGAAGGCCCGCGCTCGGAGACGATCGACGGGCACGAGGCGAAGGATCCTGCGGGCGAACTGGTTCAGCAGTCCCATTGATAAGCGGAGGAACATTGCACCCTTTTATCACGGTCATCATGCCGATTCGTAATGAAGAGGCCTATATCGGCCAAGCGCTGGATTCCATCCGCGAACAGGATTATCCGGCTGAGCGCTATGAAGTGCTGATCGTGGATGGTATGTCGGACGATCGGACAAGGGAAATCGTTGCGGAAAAAATGCGCGGTCTGGTGCATGCGCGCCTGCTGGACAATCCGCATCGCATCGTCCCATACGCACTGAACCTGGGACTGGCGAACAGCCGGGGCGAGGTCATCCTGCGCGTTGACGGGCATGTGGTGCTCGAACGAAATTATTTCTCGCTCTGCATCGCCTATCTGCAGAGTCAGCCCGACGCCGCCTGCGTCGGGGGCGTCATTGCCTCGGTCAACACCACTTTTACCGGCGAAGCCATCGCTCTGGCGATGGCCTTGCCTTTTGGGGTCGGCAATTCCTATTTCAGAACCCGGGGACCGGGCGATCCGGAAGGCTTTGTCGATAGCGTGGCGTTCGGCGCTTACCGCCGAGAGGTGTTCGACCGCATTGGAGTGTTTGACGAAGAGTTGGTTCGCTGCCAGGATGACGAATTCAACTATCGTCTGCGCAAACACGGCGGTAAAATCTTTTTGACGCCGCGCATTCGCTCCACCTATTATTCACGCACACGGCTTGGTCTGCTCTGGCGGCAATATTTTCAGTACGGCCTTTGGAAGATCCGTGTTCTGCAAAAGCATCCGACCATGATGAAGCTTCGTCAGTTTGTGCCGCCGGTCTTTGTCCTCAGCCTGTTCGGTTCCTTGGCGCTGGCCCCTGTGTGGCGACCGGCGAAAATAGCCGCCGTCTGCATCGTCGCGGCTTATTCCGCCGCCTCAGTTGCCTCTGCCATACGAATTGGCAGAAAAAGGGGACTCCGTTTCGCGGTCGTGCTGCCGGTTATTTTTCTAATCCTGCATCTGAGCTATGGACTCGGTTTTCTCTACGGAATGATCAAATTTATGCCCAGGAGCGTTGCTGCGAGCATAAAACGCCTGCGCTGACCCGCCGGCCAATGCTTCAGGGTACGGATCAAATCGCTCGGGGTATGTTTGGCAAGGGTGTTTGAACATGGATCCATCGCATCTCAAAATACTGCAACTGCGCAGCCATGCCGGTTTTTACGGGGTTGAAAAGGTCGTGGTCGAACTCTCCGCCGGTCTGCAAGCCATGGGACACAGGGTGACGGTGGGGATCATTCAGCATGCACAGCAGCTGGATTCCACCTTTCAGACTCTGGTCGAAAAAGAAGGCTTAGCCTGCCGGCTTTTCACCACGACTTCGCCTTTTGATCGGCAGACGATCCGGCAGGTGTCCGAGTTCATAAAAAAAGAACAGCCGGATCTGATCCATTCACATGGCTACAAGGGGGATGTGGTGGCCTGGATGGCCGGCCGTCCGTTGCACGTGCCTTTGATCAGTTCCTGTCATCCGTGGCTGGACACGGATAATAATCGTCGTGCCGCACTCTATGCTCTGATCGATAAGCTGGTCCTGTTGCGTTTCGACCGGGTGGTGGCTGTTTCCGAACAGGTTCGGCAGGAGTGCCATGTCGGTCCGTTGCGCAAACGTGATATTCCAGTGATCGCCAATGGAGTCGCCATGCCTTCGGCCGTTGCAGCGGCCGGTGCCGAGGATGTTCGGCAAGAGCTCAACATACCGTCCGGCCATCTGCTCATCGGCTGTGTCGCCCGGCTCACCAGAGAAAAGGGACACATCTTTCTGCTTGAGGCCTTTGCCGATGTTGTCCGCCGCACCGCAATCCCTGCTTTCTTGCTGCTAATGGGGGACGGCATCGAAAAGCAGCCGTTGCAGCAGGCCTGCCATAGGTTGGGCCTGCAAGACCGTGTGCATTTTCTCGGCCATCGCGCCGGTGTCCCTGCTTTTTTGCGTCAACTGGATCTTTTTATTCTTCCCTCGCTATCAGAGGGCCTCCCCATGGCTCTGTTGGAAGCCATGGCTGCTGCGGTGCCAGTGCTCTCTACCACGGTCGGGGGCATTCCGGGCATTCTGGATCACGGTCAAGCCGGGGTGCTCGTATCGCCGGGCGATGTGCCGGCACTGGCTGCGGCTTTGCTGGAACTGATCCAGGATCGAAACCTGCGCGATACCCTGGCCCAGCGCGGCCGTTTGCGCGTCGAGGCCGTTTTCTCCCGCACCTCCATGTGTCAGCGCTACGAAGCGCAGTATGCCGCTCTGCTTCGGCAGCGGAAAGGAGGGGAATGATGCTCAGGATTCCGGTGTTGATGTACCATGAGGTCGCGGAGAATGAGCGGTTGGATGACCTGCGTCATCGAACGCATTCGGACTATATCCTGGCGTCTGGGAATTTTGAGGAGCAGATGCGTTATCTCCAGGTTAACGGCTATCATTCGCTGAACGCCGGCGACTTGGCTCAGGCGGTGACCACAGGTCAGTTTATCTCGTTGCCCTCCCGTCCGGTGCTGATCACCTTTGATGACGGCTATGCCGGCAACTGCGAACAGGCCCTGCCGATCCTGAGTCAGTTCGGAATGAAAGCCTGCTTTTTCGTGACCGTAAATGAAATAGGCGCTGAAGCGATGATGACCTGGGGACAATTGCACGAGCTTTTGCAGGCCGGCATGCAAGTGCAGAGCCATCTGGTGCATCATGTCATGCTGTCTGAACTGAGCCGGGAGAAGGCGGGGGAGGAGCTGCTGCAATCCAGGGAGGTGTTGCAGCAACGCCTCGGCGTCCCGGTCGATCTCCTCTCCCTACCCAACGGCAGCTACCATCGGCATTATGTAGCATTGGCCAAAGAAGCGGGCTACAGCGGTGGATTTTCCTCCAAGCTCGGCTATGTGGGGGCGAGCTCCCATCCGTTTCTATTGGAACGCATACCTGTTTTACGTTCAACCACACCTGCGAGGTTCGCCCGGATTCTGGCGGCCGACCGGACTGCTTTAGCCGGCGCCAAACTCAGGCAGCAGGCGCATACGCTGTTGAATCATCTGGTTGGTGAGTCGCTGGTCAATCGCTGGTATCATCGTCTCCATCGCATCGATGCACCCCATCCAGAACGCTGAGAGGTTTGGCATGTGAATTGCTTGTTAGGGTGTTGAAAAAAAAACCCATGAACCATTGCCGCTCGAGAATTGCATTTTTGCATCTCGCAACCCCAATATTGAAAGGCAAGGGCAACTATGTTGCACAGATCAACCGGTCGGTTCATCTCATCGGTCGTGAAGCGGGGGCTGGGATTCACGATTCTGATGATGACAGCGGCGGGCATCCAGCCGCTCTTCTCCCAAGCTGCAAAATCCGCCGCCCCCGGATCTCTGGCCCTCGCTGTGCGTTCCGACCATCCGCGCATCTGGATGCGCGGCGAGGACGAATGGTATCGCAACGAGGTCGGCACCTTCGCCTGGCGTGTTCTCCACGGCCAGGAGCTGCCATGGCCCTGGATGGGAAATCCTGCCAATGATCAGCAGAAAGGTGAATTCAGCTATGCGGCCGGAGCCGAGGAGGATGCGGATTACGGCGCCGATAACATGTTCAACCGCTATGATCACGATTTTGCCATACGCGTTCTCGAGCCGATCTTTGCCGGCAAAGCTCAGAAAAGGAATTGGCGCAGCGCTTACCAGGGACAGTGGACCCTGGATCATACCGCTGATGAGTATTTCGCCGATGCCCGGGCCAAGTTGCTGCAGATCCTGCAGTGGTCGCCGGAGTATGAATTCCCCTACGTCATGGCGCTGTTCGCGGCCACAGCCTACGATTGGCTCTTTAATGAGACTTTTAGCGACGGCAGACCGGTTCTCAGCGATCAGGATAAAGCGCAGATACAGCAACGGTTGATCGTTCACGCTGATTATATGAAAAATCGCGCGAATGGGTCCGGACAGCCTTTTGTGGCCACCGATGTGGACGATTACTTTTACGTGATGATGGGGTTGGCCCTGTATGAACCCTCACGATCCGGGGATCCTGCGTACCAGGCGGTCCAATCCAAGGCCCAGGGGTATCTGGATGCTTTTGAAAGGGATTTTGTCGGCCGGGTCGTGCCTTTTTGGCAAAAACAGGGAGAAGACGGCGGCTGGCACGGCGGATTCAACCAGATGCAAATTCCCTACTGGACCGGCGGCTCTTATCAGACCGCCACCAACGTGACACCTCTGACCACAGCGCCCATCCTCTTCGCCGCTTATACGGCAACGCAGCAGCCTTTGGACAGCAGCCTGTTTAACATCGGCATGCTAAAGCACATGCCAGAGTTTCAGCTGCATATGATCCTGCCCTCTCCCATGGACGGCGAGACCGACGCCACGTACTACGATATCGATGGCCCTGGTGATCGCTACAGCCGTTCCCCCTGGATTCTGCCCATGCGTGCGTATAGCCGCCGCCGCTTTTCCACCAATGCGGAACAGCAACGCCTGGCGGAATTGGGCGCCTGGATCCGCGCCCATTTCTCTAAATCCAAAACCGATGCAGGGTCCTGGGATACCAGCGATCAGCTTTTGTTTGAGGACAAATGGGTGCAGCCGAGAGCGCCTCAGGAGATCGGCTTCCCCCTGGTGCGCCATTTCAAGAGTTTGGGCCGGGTCTTTATGCGATCCGGATTCACCAGCCAGGACGATCTGGCTGCGCTCTTTATCTGCCAGCCCTATCACTGGAGCGCGATAGATCTCTACGCCCAAAACGCCCTGCTCCTTTCCTATAAAGGCGCGCTCATCAAGGGGTATGACTCTCCCCTGCTGATCGGAAGCAGCAAACAGAGGACGGTGAACACTTTTCCCTCGATCCAGGACGGCGTCTCCAGCTATGCGCCTGGATCCACCTGGGACGTCGGCCCCGGGATCCTCGTCTGCGAGGACCGGTCAGACCATCTGTATATAGTGGCTGAGGCGTGCAATGCGTATAGCAAAGACAAACTAACCTCTTTTCTGAGAAAGATCGTCTATCTCAAACCGAATCGCTTTATTCTTTTCGATCAGATCAAAACGCCGGCCGCCGACAGCCGGCTTACCTGGACGTTCATTCCCGCGGCCCTTTTTCATCGCGGAGAGGGCGGGCTTCTCAGGTTGGAAAACAGCGGGGGAGGAGCGTTGTGGATGAAACGGCTCATGCCGACCGACGCAGTGGAGGAGAGCATCACGGCGCAAAGCTATGAACTGCAAAGCAACAGTGGATCGACGGAGCGAACATTCGTCCACGTTCTCCAAGTCAGTGACGCCTCTCTATCCAGCACCTCCCCCAATCTGCTCATCGACGACGCGGTGCTCGAAACGTTTCAGGATTCGATCAGGATCAGCCTGCCGGATTGTGATGTAACCTTTTCAACCGACCATAGCCTTAAGGTTCGTTGGCAACCTGCCGCTGTCCCTGGGAAAAAAGCAGAAAGGCAGCTGCCGCAACCCTTTCAGCTCTATCAAAATTACCCTAATCCGTTCAATCCCACCACCACGATCGGCCTAAAGATGGATTACTCTGACTTTGTCGAAATCGCCATCTATGCTGTGGACGGCGCCCTGCACTCTGTGCTCTTTCGCGGAAGGCTGGAACCGGGATTGTACTCTTACCGCTGGGACGGCAAAGACCACCAGGGTGGTTCTTCTCCTTCCGGCGTTTATTTCTGTCAAGTGCGGTCCGGGCAGCGTGAGGTGGAAAATTGCAAGATGGTGTTGTTGCATTAGTGCAGAGTACTTGGGGAGAAGGAGTCACCGATGAACAGACGCTGTTTGATGCTTGTTCTGTTTTTAATCTGCGGCGCCGCCGCCGCCGGCCCTCGCTTTGTCGCGATGAACGGCAAGGATGGGCAGTCCGGTAGCCGGGAGGCGCCGTGGGCCACTCTCTCCGCCGCGATCGCTCGGGTGAGCCCGGGAGACACGATTTTTGTCCGTGGCGGAATGTATAGCGAAAGCGAGATCTGGATCCGTGGCAATTACGGCATGGGCGGCAAGGACGGCCGCTATGTGACGATCTGCGCCTACGCCGATGAGGTCCCCCTATTCACCAACAGCGATCGGGGCCTTATCATCGATGCCTCCTACGTGCGCATTCAGGGGCTCCATTTCAGCAATGGCAAATCCATGTACAATGTCAATTGGGCCGGCCGATCTCACCACGTAGAGTTCATCGGCAACACGCTGACCGGCACAACCGGCTACGCCGCGATCATGCTGACCGGGGATAACAACCTGGTGGAAAAAAACATCATCCGCTTGGACGGAAATATGCTGGGTACCCAGGGGCACGGCATCTATGTGCAGGAGGGTAAAAACAACATCCTCCGCGGCAATACGATTTCCGGGATGAGCGGATACGGCATTCACCTGTACGAAGAGCGGCGTTCGGAAGATC
>CAZKQR010000128.1:0-10614 GCA_964554965.1 uncultured Cytophagia bacterium
CGTTTTCCGTTGGGGCCTTCGCCGCAGGCGCCATCAAACCAAATCTCATGCACCGGACCATATTGGGTCAATAGTTCGCGCAGCTGAGCCGAATAGTGCTGATTGTAGGCCGCCCCCTGCCCATAGCTCGGCTCATGCCGGTCCCACGGGGAAAGATAGAGCCCCATCTTGAGGCCGAATTTCTTGCACGCCCGCGACAGTTCAGCCACCACATCGCCCTGGCCGTTTTTCCACGGACTGTTTTTCACCGAATGCGCGGTGTAGCGGCTGGGCCACAGGCAAAAACCGTCATGATGTTTGGCGGTCAGGATCAACGTCTCAAAGCCGGCATCCCGCGCCACCCTCGCCCACTGCTGCGCATCCAGCTTATTGGGATTGAACAGCGCCGGTGATTCCGTGCCATCCCCCCATTCCCGGTCCGTGAAGGTGTTGACGCCGAAATGAAGGAACATGATCAATTCAGAACTCTGCCACTGCACCTGCCGCGCCGCAGGGATCGGAAGCAGGGGCAGGGGCGGTCTGGCCGGCTCGGCCGCCTGAGCCATGCTGACAACAATCAGCAGCGAAAGAATTCTGTTCAATAAAGTCATGTCCGTTTTCTCATGAATTAAGTTAGTGGATGATGCCGAGATACACATAGTCCAGCGTGACAGGAGTTTCTGTAACGACCAACAATTGATTCATCGACTGCAGCCATGACGGGGACACGCTGAAGCACAGAACCCGTTCAGCGCGATGAAACGGCCGTTTCACTTCAGAAGCAAAGGGCCAGGCGAGTGGCGCAGAGGCGACGAGCTCCAGGCTTTGATCGTTCAATTCCACATAAATTTTGTCCGGATCCAGCTCTTCCCCGGCCTCCAGCCAGAGAAACACCGCTTTCGGCGCCCTGGCTTCCGGCGTGTGCAGCGTGATGGCGCGCGGTTGTCCGGCTGACAGGGTGATGGGCAAAAGCGCAGTGCTGCCGGAGCTGTTCACCGTCGTCTCCCCGGGACCCCAGGCGTATAGTTTGGATTGATTGGCCAGGACTGCCATGGAGTTGATCCCTTTAAACACATCCAGGGGAATCGCCGCTGTGCTGCTGAGATACATGCCTTCGGCGCCATTGTCAAAGAGCGTTGCGGCAGCGGCGCGAACGGTCTCCTCGGCCATGGGCCGTCCGCCCAGAGTGCCGCCCAGGCCTGCATACACCGGAGTGCGGTCACAAACCGCTTTGAACTCCCAAACAGGGATCTCGCTCTCTGTGGCTTGATACGGGGCGACGGTGAGGAAATCCACCCAATCGAAACGGCACCACTCAGCCACCGCCAGTCCGGCGGCGGAGCAGCCCTGCAGGGTGGTTGGAATGCGGGCAGAGACCAGAATGGGGCGTTTGCGGCGGTCGCCGATCTCGCGCGTAGTGGCGCGCACCTGCTCGAGGAAGTGATTCATGATCGCGCTGTTTTTCTCCTGCTTGGAAGAAAAGAGCGGATGACGGGTGAAATCCAGTTCAATGCCGTCCAGTAAATAGCGCTCACACGCCTCCCGCAGCAGAGAGAGATAATAATCGCGTACCTGATCCTGGGCGAAATTGAGCGCATAGGTGGAAGCACCGCCCTCTCCGGTCAGGCGATACGCAGGGTGCTGTTGCCAAAACGCGCTCAGCAGCGGGCTGTTTGTCCGATCGATCTCTAATCGATCGTTCATGCGCAGGGAGACCACCCCCTCCATACCGCGCAGCCGCGCCCGGCGCAAAAACAGTTCGATCGGATCCTGTTGGGCCTGCAGCAGCCGATGCAGATTGTCGCTGCACTTTTTGTGCATGGAATCGGTTTTCGATCGCCGGAGGGCAACATCGCCGTAGATAAAAACTTCCGCCGTTTGGCTGGGCCAGGCCACGTTCTGCCCCAGTTGGGCGAAAAGGACCAGCGTGGTCACACCGGCATTGGCCGCCTCATCGGTGAGACGATGAATGTCCGCGACGGTGATCGTATCCCGGCTGGAAAAAAATTCCATCAAATCCTGTTGATACAGGGAGCGCGGGCGTGGGGCCGGTTGGTCCAGTTGTTCCTGCACTTCGCTCCACGGCTGAAACACCTTATGGATGGGAATCGGCTCAAAGCCGAGCTGAAAAGCCGGGGAATCGGGTTGCAGGCGAAAATCGTCATGATCGGGATCGAGGAACAGCGGATCCGCGATGAGCGAATGGCGGTCCATGCCGTGATTCTGCCAGGCGGCAAAACTCAGCGTGTCAAACCGGATGGGCTGTCGATCCGCCTGCCAATAGAGATTATGATCGAACAAAAAATGAAAATCTTCAAAGCGGCCCTCGAACAGCTTGCCGCTGTTCCAATAGATTATATTTTTCTCAAATGAAAAACTGGTGTGCTCCTCCCGGCGGGAGCGCTGGATCTGAAAATCGCGGGCGTTGCAAAAGATATTGTTGCGCACCACGTTTTCTTTGCCATAATGCTGATGAAAACCGCCGTGGGTAGTGCGGTAGACCAGATTTTCCTCCGCCAGAATATAGGTACTGCCTTCATCGAAATAGATGCCCCAGCCGCCGTAACGCAAACCGGCGATGTCGTGAAACGAATTCTGCCGAATGAGCGTGCCGGGCTGCGTGCCGAGCGTATAAATGCCGGCCATATCGCTGAGGATCGGTCCGTCGCCGTTGCTCAAAACGCCGATATGATGGACATGGTTGAGCTCCACCCGGTTCGCGGCCGCCAGCGTCTCGCCGTATCCCCAGGTCCAGCCGATGGAGATGCCGGTGTAATAAAAATCATGAATGTGATTATGGATGATGCGGTTGTTGTAACTCTGCCCGATCCAGACGCCGATGGCGCTGTGAAACACCCGTCCGCCGTCATGGATATGACAGTCCAGGACCTCGTGATCATGAGTCTGATCAACCGGTGAAGGCCGCAGGAGCGTCTCGCCGATCTTGACGCCGCCGGCAGCCAGATCGCTGATCTCACAATGGCGGAGCCGGTTGTAGCTGCACGCCCTGGCCCATTCGACGCCATACCCTCCCAGATGCAGCAACCGGCATTTGTTCAGCTCTATATACCGGCAGCCCTCTCCATAGATGGCGGCAGGCACGCCCACCGCCGCCTGCGGGAAACCGCCGATCTCCACGTCCGGCCGGGCACGGCCCCAGGTGGATTTGAAATCCGCGGGGAAATACCATTCCGTATGGCTGAAGGTGATGTTCTGCCAGCGCACATGCTGCACAAAACGGCCCGAATCAGGCTGTCCCTGCAGGTAAAGCAGACTGGTCAGTCGTGGAGCAATGACCTGCAGTGTGGCAGGATCCTCCCCCTCTTTGGGGATATAATAGAGCAGGCCCTTTTTACGATCCAGATACCATTCCCCCGGCTGATCCAATGCGCTGAAGGCGTTTTCCACATAGTACAGATCTTTTTCATCGAGGCGGAACAGCGTTTGTTTGGAGAAATGCAGCGTATGGCCGGCTTTATCAATCCGCTGAATCGGCAGCCGGGATTCGACCCAGCGATTCATCACCACAATTTCGTCGCCGGGTTGGAGGCCTGCCGGCACATCGCCGGCCGCATAACCGAACTGCACATCGCCGTCAGACCACTGGCTCTGTTCGGATCGCTGCGCCGGCCGTTGCACCTGCAGATACCCCTGATTTGGATGGCGTGCAGGTCCATGGCGGACGCCATCGATCCACAGCTGATGAAAAGACCAGGCGCCGGTCTTGACCTCTTCGAGCTCAGCCACCCATATGAGACGTTTGTTGATCTGTTTCTTTCTCCAGCCCTTGATCAAACTGCCGCCGCTGAGCACGGGATTTTCCTCTCCGTAGCTGCGAAAAGTAATGGGCGCTTCTTCCAGGCCCGAATCATCCGGCGTCAAGACCAGCGGACGTGACAGAAAATGAATGCCGCCGCGCAGATACACGGTGACCGGCTCCGCCGGCCGGCCGGCTCTCAGCGAACGCACTGAGGCCAGCGCATTTTCCAATGTTGCAAAAGGCTGCTCCAAGGACCCGGGATTGGCATTTGAGCCATCGGGCGCCACATATAATGAGGTTTCTGCAAACAACCCCTGTCCCATAAGGATGCACAGGATGGCAGCCAACCCTGCTTTGATTGAATTCACGCTCCAGCCCCTCTTGTTTTCTGTTCGCGCATGATGCGCCACTGCCGGCCGATAAACTCGTAGCTACTGCTGCGTCGTCCCACCCGCTCGATGAGGCTGGCCGGATTCAGCAGAGCGGCGCGCAGCGATGCAACCGGCCGGTCACTCTGCCATGCGGCCTGCATGCGGCAGGCATAGCGGCCGATCTGTTTTTCCTCGCCGCTGAACGGCAAGGGATCAGAACCCGCCAGAATATGAAATCCGGACTGGTGCGCGCTTTGCATCAAACGGGGGGTGCTCCAGAGCGTCGGCCGCATGGTCGTATCGCCGATGAGCAATGCATTGGGTTGGAACCGCTGCAATAAAGCGACTACCACTTTTCCACGGCTGAACAGCCATTTGCCGGGCGCCCAGTTCAACGCCGGCACACCGCCGGCCTGATGGACACGATCGACGATCTCTGCGGCGGCATACTGCCGGTCCGGCAGATTCAAGGTGCAGGCCAGGGCGCACACCTCCAGCGATTCCCGGCTGACGATCTGGCGGCCGGCGATGAGCAAAAGCGTTTCATTGGCAGGCGAGATGATTCTGACCGCCGGTTCTTCAGCCAGGCGATCCAGCGAATACCCAGACGGCAGTTGGTCCGCGTCCAGGTCCTCGAAAAACCGGCAATCGGATCGCTCGGCCAACAGCAGCAGCGGCGGGCCGGCTGTTCCGCCGCTCAAAGCGTAAAAATTACGTAGGGCATGGGTGAATACCTCCGTCGAGTCGAACTTTGGATAGAGGTGAACATGCGCATCAAAGAGAATCGACTCCATCTTTTTCCTTATCGTAGTGTAAACGATTGCCTCTCAACTGGACAATATAGAAAGCCGGGGGCAATTAATCAACAGCAATTCATGCTAAAAAAAAATGGGTGGTACCGAGATACCACCCATTTGCCGTCACGATGCGCCGCAGCCGTTTCTTCCGGCTGCGACTCACTGCAATTTGATCATTTTGCGCAGCTGCCGTCCCTGGTCTGTCTGCAGGCTGAGCAGGTATACTCCGCCGGCAGCGGCCAGACCCTGGTCATCCGCGCCATCCCAATGGAACCGGTAAAATCCCGGCTCATAGGAACCGCTCACAAGAGTCCGCACCCGTTGACCGATCATATTATACACACACAGGGTGATTTTCTGCGATGAACCGGCGGGAATTTGAAAGCTGAACTCGGTGGATGGGTTGAACGGATTCGGATAATTCTGCGACAGAATCAGAGAGGCCGGCGCAGCCACGGCCACGGTGATCGCAGCGGACAACTCGGAGGCGCCGTCCACGTCCACCTGCTTGAGCTGGTAGCGATAAGACCCGGCCCTGGAGATGGTATCTTCAAACCCGTACGCCAGGGTACGGTTGGTCGTGCCGTTGCCTTTGACAAAACCGATGTTCTTCCACTCCCCCTCTTTGCCGGCTTGGCGCAGTACCTCAAAGCCATAGTTGTTGGTTTCCGAGGCGGTGGTCCAATTCAGGGTAACCACGCCGTTTGCCGCACGGCCGCTGAACGAGGCCAGCTCCACCGGGATCACAAACGGCCGGGCGCTCACAAAAAGCTGCAGGGGCTGATTGCGCTGATTCACCAGCGAGTCCACCAGAGGAGTGACGGTGTGGCTGCCGCCCAGATAAAAAGAGGTCTGATAAAAATGCAGTGTCCCGGTCAATTTGTTCATTTCGTCGTCAAGCAAAATGCCGCTGTCCCCATAGGAGGCGCCATCGCCGGTGTCGGTGATATCCACGGTGCTGTTGTCCTTAAAATAGATCTCTTGGGTGGCAGCCGAGGAAAGGGAGTCGATCATGATCATCAGAGACCCGAAAGAGCCCTGAATGAGCTGCCAGTTGAGCAGCGACGTGGAATAGGTTTTGTTCACCGCATCATTGACGCCGTTGATGACGATGTCTGAATTGTAGCGATTGTAAAACTTCCAGCCATTCACGTTGCTGTTCAGATCCAACGACTGACGCAGTGTATCAAGCCCATAGATCAAACGCAGACTGTCCTGGGTGAGAATCGTGATGCTGTGAAAGGGATAATAAATGTTGTCCACCCTCAGGGGTGAGACCGGAAAGGTGCGCAAAAGGCATTTGAAATCCAGCCGGCGAAAGGCGCGGATGCGGCCGGCTTTGGCGGTCAGCAGCGAATCGGTCAACGCCGTGTCCTCGGTCTCAGCGTACAGATAGGCGCCGGTGCCGTAGAATTTTCCGTTATAGCGAATTTTCCAGCGATCGAGAACATCCACGCTCTGGGCGGCGCCGTTGCGCAACGCCAGATAATCCGGAATGGCCGCGCTGTTATGACCGAGGATGTAGCTCTTCGCCCTGATGGTATCGTTGGCAGCGCCGGCCGGCGCCGGCACATAGCTCATATATCCTTTTACCTCCGGATCGATCGCCAGGGCCGAAGAGCGGTAGATATAGGCATAGCCGGTCCGGTTCGGGTTCAAGGAAGTGTTGATCGCTTTGATTTGATAGCGCTGGTGTATCATGGATTCAGAATCTGCGATCCACTGATGGTCCGCCGCGCTGTCCCCCATATCAGCGGCCATGAAGCAAATTTCATCCTGCGCGTTGAGAAGTGTATTGCCGATGCCGAAAAAAGTTCCATCATCCTTCTCATCGATCTGAAACGCGATCTGCTTCCACGAGCCGTTGACCAAGCTGTAGACAAAGAGCTCCTGCACCGGAGCGTTGAGGAACAACGTCGCTTCGCTTCCCTTGACCACGACCGGCTCATAGGGCCGCGCCAGGTCCACCGTGCAAGGTGAAGGTTGATTCAGAACCATCAAAAAAAGTACAGCGCCCATTGATGCCGTGCGCAAAAGTCTCATACTTTCCTCCTCAGGAAAGAGAAGAAACGTTCATACTCTACAGGGCTGAAACCGGTCTATAAGATAGGATTCATACTTGCACGATTTATGCCAATTATTTGGCCGGTGCCTGCCATCCCCTTTAAGCACCCCGCCGGCACTCGATCTGTTTTTAATAGATTTAATACCAACAAGCGCCCGGCCGATCCTGGGCTGTTCTCTCAGCCACGGCTTGGGCCAGGAAAATCTGTCGCAGGCAGAACCAATGTATCAGAGCGATACATAGCATAAATACAATACGACACATTATACAAAATTTTGTTCATTTTTAAAAGAAAAATCACCAGCAGGGTCTTTGCGGTAAAATTCCACGGGCACAGGCCTGAGACCAAGCCTGAAACCTGCATGGAGGGATGAAAAGCTAAAGCACGATCACTGAATTCTGGGAGCGGCGCTGTCCGGAGCGTGATGAACAATGGCGGTGAGTTTTTGTTTAACGCCGGACAGCGGATAAACCGACTGCTGCGGTGAATCGGTCTGATCGATCATGGCTAAAAAGATCCCCGCCTCCCGGTCATTCAGCCTGATGTCTACGGTCAGCAGGCTGTCGGAAGAAAGGGCCGCCTGTTTCACGCCGGCATGGAGTTTGGCGGCCAGGGGCGCCAGTTTTTCGATATCGCTACCGGTGACCTTGGCCCGGTTGAACAGATTCGACAGGCTTTCGATTTCAGTGCGGCTAAAGCCGACCGCAGGCGCCTTGGGCAGCAAATTCACGCTCAGGCTCAGGATAAACAAAGAGCTCATCATGGCTAAAACCGACAATATTTTCAGCATAAGCTTTTCCTTCCGTTTCAACACCACAGCTTATTCAAAAAACATGCCAGTTTTAGAACGATTTTTTTGCTTATTTTATTACAATTACGCAGCCTATTTTCGGGCCGGCCTGGCACTGTCCTGCTAATGGGACAATGGCTGTCGCCCCACACCACACTTTTGCGGCAGACGGCGGCAAGCCGAACTAGCGCAAAACGCTCTCTAAAGCCGTAGCCTGATCCGTGCCGGCATCACGATACTTGATGATCAGAGCGCAGTACAGGAACAATTGCTCACGGGCGGCAAAGGGATTGGAGTGAATCGGTCTGCTGCCGGCCACCACCACGGCGTTCTCCGGAATCACCAGAGGCTCTGTGCGGCTTCCGCGCAGCACCTGTTCATGGATCAGATCGTAGACCGGTATCGAACGGGTGAGAATCGTGCCTGCGCCCAGCACGGCGCCGCGGCGAACGCGCGTGCCTTCGTAAACTCCGCAATTGCCGCCCACCAGCACCTCATCCTCGATGATCACCGGCGATGCGCCGACCGGTTCCAGCACGCCGCCAATCTGGGCGGCCGCGCTGACATGCACCCGCCGGCCGATCTGCGCGCAGGAGCCGATCAGCGCATGGGAATCGATCATACTGCCGTGGCCGACATAAGCGCCGATATTGATAAAAGCCGGCGGCATGATGACCACGCCCGGCGCCAGATAGCAACCGCTGCGCGCACTGCTGCCGCCGGGCACCAGTCGCACCTGATCGTCCAGGGACAACGGTCGCATCGGATAAGTATCCTTGTCGAAAAAAGTCCACGCCGGCGCGGCCGGATATTCGCACAAGCGGCCCCAGCGAAAGCCCAGCAGAATGCCCTTTTTGACCCAGGCATTCACCACCCAGTCGCTGCCGTTGGGCTCAGCGGCGCGGATTATTCCCTGGTTCAATTGATCGAGAAAGAGGGGAAAGAGCTCGACAAACTCCTGCGGCGCTGTTTCGGTTGTCTCCTCATACCAGGCTTCGATCCGGTTTTGCAGAGAGAGCATCTTTTACGTCTCAGACGAGTTTAAGGTCGACCAGACAGCGGCGCAGCGTTTCCCGGTTGTCCGCGCTCATGCCCACCAGCGGCAGACGGAAATTTTCCTCCAGCAGCCCCATCATCGCCATGGCGGTTTTAACCGGAATGGGATTGCTCTCGATGAAATTCAGCTCCATCAGCGGCATGAGAAAATGGTGCAGCTCCTGGCTGCGCTTCCAGTCGCCGTTAAAAGCGGACCAGACCATCTCATGCAAAAGCGCGGGCGTCTCGTTGGCCACCACCGAGATCACGCCGTCGCCGCCCACCGAAAGCACCGGCAGTGTAATCGCATCATCGCCGGAGAAGAGCATGAACCCCTTGGGCCGGATGCGCAGGATCTCCATAATCTGTGAGATGTTGCCGCTCGCCTCCTTGACGCCGATGATATTGGGAAGCTGCGCCAATCGCATCAGAGTGGCGGGCTGCAGATTGACGCCGGTGCGGCCCGGTACATTGTAAACGATCAGCGGCAACCGGATCGCCTCAGCGATGGCGCGAAA
Source organism: uncultured Cytophagia bacterium (assembly GCA_964554965.1). Classification (GTDB taxonomy): domain Bacteria; phylum Zhuqueibacterota; class Zhuqueibacteria; order Residuimicrobiales; family Residuimicrobiaceae; genus Anaerohabitans. The sequence goes on from CAZKQR010000128.1 coordinate 9,317, forward strand.
ATGCTGATACAATCCCTCTTGATTCGGTTTATTGTAATAGGGACAGACGGACAGAACCGCTGCCGCGCCGGTTTGCTCGGCGTAGCGGCTGAGATCGATGGCCTCATGTGTGGCGTTGCTGCCGGCGCCGCAGATCACCGGAACCCGGTTCGCGGTCTGATCGATCACGATCTCCATCACCCGGTGGTGTTCTTCGTGGCTGAGAGTAGCGCTCTCGCCGGTAGTGCCGCAGGCCAGCAGGACATCGGTGCCCTGGCTGATCTGCCAGTCCACCAGACGGCGCAACCGGACTTCATCGATTTGCTTCTGATCGTCAAAAGGCGTGACCAGCGCAACGATGGTGCCGCGTAACTTTATTGCGTCAAACATAGGCATCCTTTCTCGTAATGTTTTTCAACTCTGTCCGGCCATAAAATCGTCCATGGTGTAAATGCCGCGGCGGTCTGCAATCCATTGGGCCGCCTGCAGCGCTCCATAGGCAAAGGCCTCGCGGCCGAACGCCTGATGTCTCAGGGTGATCTGATCGAACGCGGAATCGAAACCGACTTCATGGGTGCCGGGCACACGGCCGACGCGCGTGGAGGAGACGTGCAAAGTGTGCGCAGGGATTTTTCCCGACGACGCGGCGGTCAACAGACCGGTTTTCTGCGGCATGGCCTCCAGCAGCGCATGGGCCAGGGTCATGGCGGTCCCGCTGGGACTGTCCGCCTTGCCGCTGTGATGCCACTCATGGACATAGACGTCATACTGCGCGTCAACGCCGTAGAGCCGGCCGGCTGTTTTCACCAACTGGAGAAAACGATAAACGCCCATGGAAAAATTGGCGCTGTACACCATCGTCAGTCCGGGAAGGGCTCGCACCCGATCGAGCTGCGTCAGCCAACCGGTAGTGCCTTCGACCACGGGCAGGGAAAGCGCGGCCGCAGCGGTCAGATTGGCGATCACGGCGTCGGCGCTGCTGAAATCGATCAGCACACGGGCGCCGGCCACCTCTGAATCCGCTTTCAATTCTGCGCCCTGCTCAAAGCGGACGCAGATCTCATGCCCCAGCGTGGGCGCCAGGCGCTCCAGCTCATGCCCCATACGGCCGCCGCCCAGCAAACCTATTTTCATGATAACCCTCCGATTCAGTTTACGACAAAGATCTCTGGATCCAGCGGACCGTGGAAAAACCGCTCATGCAGGGTCCGCACCACAACCGGCAGATCGCGCTCATCCACCACAAAGCTGATGTTGATCTCCGACGCTCCCTGAGAGATCAGATGGATGGGGATGTCGCTCAGAATGGAAAAAATGAG
>CAZKQR010000129.1:0-9863 GCA_964554965.1 uncultured Cytophagia bacterium
AAAGCGATGAAGGACCTGTTATTTTGTCTCCGGCCCGGGACAAGGTTGTCCCGGGCCGTTTTATTTAGATCCGGCAAGGGCACAGCGCGGCGTGTTTTTTATGCTGATTCTGCTTGCAATAGTTGCCTTTTTTTAATATTATTCACTGCACAAACCGGCTTTGCCGGTGAAAGATTCTATTCTGGTTGTAGGCATTCACCGGCAGGCGGCCAACCAAACGGGCCGGCGCCATGAATGTCGTCTCCTTTTACGAGAATAGACATGAACCTCTCCACTGAACCGCTTATCCTTGTCATCAATACCGGTTCCACCTCCACCAAAGTCGCTCTATTCCGCGGCCGTCATAAACTCACCGAAGAAGCGCTCCGGCATACGCGGGACCAACTGGCCCGTTTTCCAAAGCTGTGGGATCAGTTTGATTTTCGGTTAAGCGCCGTGCAAGCGTTTCTCGCCAAACAGAATCTTCCCGCATTCTCCCTGCAGGCGGTGGTGGGCCGTGGCGGCATGCTCAAACCGGTCGGCCGCGGAACGTTAGAAGTCACCGGCGACATGCTGGAGGATGCGCGCCAGGGCGTGCAGGGGGAGCATGTCTCCAATCTCGGCTGCGGCCTGGCGTTGGAGATCAGCAAGCTCTATGGAGGCCGGCCGCTGGTGGTGGATCCGGTTTCGGTGGATGAATTTGATCCTTTGGCACGCTATTCCGGTCATCCTCTTCTGCCTCGCCGCTCGCTTTCGCACACCCTCAACCTGCGCGCCGCTTCTCTGTGGGCGGCTGAAAAACTTCATTTGGATCCGCTGACGTGCAATTTTGTCGTAGCCCATCTGGGCGGCGGCATTTCTATTGCGCCGATCCGCGGAGGACGCATCATCGATGTCAACGACGCCTCCAGCGGCGGCCCGTTCTCACCGGAGCGCACCGGCAGCCTGCCGATGCAGCCTTTTATCGATCTGGTTTTTACCGGCCAGTATGACAAAACCGCTCTGCAGAAAATGGTGATGGGAGAAGGAGGGCTGGTCGCCTATCTCGGCACGACGGATGCGGAGGAGATCGAAGGACGGATCGTTCGAGGCGATGTCAAGGCGAAAGAGGTGTACCAGGCGATGGCCTATCAGATCGCCAAAGAGATCGGCGCCATGGCCACGGTGCTGTGCGGCGATGTGGAGGCGATTGTGCTGACCGGCGGCCTGGTCCATTCTTCCTATCTCATCCAGGAGATCAGCCGGCGGATTCATTTTATCGCCCAACTGATTCTGCTGCCCGGCGAGCTCGAGATGGAAGCGATGGCTGAGGGCGCCTGGCGCGTGTTGACGGGGCAGGAGAAGGTGCAGGCCTACTGAAGCGGTGCACTCTATCAAGGGGAACCACATGATCACCTCTATGGACGAGCTGTTGCAGGCGAGTCGCAAAGGCGAATCGGTGCGGGTGGCGGTGGCTGCGGCGGATGACGAGGCTGCGCTCAGCGCCATGATCGCCGCCGCTTCGCTGCGAATCAGCACGCCCCTGCTTTTCGGTGATGAAAAAAAGATCACCACGCTGCTGCAAAAGGTGGAGGGCGGCGCCGGAACCTCATTTGAGATCCGCCATGTGCCTGACGAGAACGAAGCCGCGGTTCAGGCGGTGGCCGCCATCCGCAACGGCGAGGCGCAGATCCTGCTAAAGGGAAAAATAAAAACCGCCCTTTTGCTCAAAGCCGTCGTGGATTCGGAAAAAGGATTACGCCTGAATCGATTGCTCAGCGATGTTTTCCTTTTTGAAAATGTGCACCGTTCCGGCCGGCGGTTAATGATCATCACCGATGGGGGAGTGACGCTAAAGCCGGACCTGAAACAAAAGCTCGAAATCATCGAAAACGCGGTCTTTGTCATGCATACGCTGGGTATTGCTTTGCCTAAAGTGGCCCTGCTGTCGGCGGTAGAAACCGTGAATCCCAGCCTGCCCAGCACGTTGGATGCGGCGATCATCACCAAGATGAATCATCGCGGTCAGATCAAGGGGTGTATCATAGACGGACCGCTGGCTCTGGATAACGCCGTTTCTCCATCAGCGGCCAGAACCAAAGAACTTCATACGCCCATCGCCGGGCAGGCGGATATTCTGGTCTGTCCGGATATCGAATCCGCCAACATGCTGGCCAAAAGCACCTGCTACTTTGCCGGCTTTAGGCTGGGCCATGTGATGGTCGGCGCGGCGGCGCCGGTTTTGATCCCGTCCCGGGCCGATAACGCGGACAGCAAACTCCTTTCGGTGGCGCTGGGCAAAGTGGTCGGCCAATACACCGCCTGAGACGTCGCTGTGCAGCGAAGAACGCCGCCTGCACCCTCGGCGGAAAACGGCGCTCTCATCAGCCGCGCCTGGTTGGCTGGTCCTCCGGGCGCTTTTTTTATGTCCGCGCCCCTATCTTAATACTTGATTATCTTTATTTGTTTCCGTATACTATCCTTTCGTTTTTGCCGCAAAAGGAGTCCATCGGTTGGAGTATCTATGACGAAAAGGCCGTTAGCCCCTGAATCCCGAGTGGAGCAGATCGCTCTGGAACGGTCTGGACGACAGTTTATCTATCCCCCTATTGAAAAGATTCCCGTCATTGAAGTGGATAATTTTCCCACTTTGGGAAAATTGACCGCTCTGCGCTTCCTCGAGTGGGTTCAGAGCCATCCTGAAGGTATCGTCTCCCTGCCGACCGGCAAAACCCCTGAGCATTTCATCAAATGGGTGATGCAGTATTTGCAAAAATGGGGTGAGCAGGAGGTGCAGAAAGATCTGGAAATGAACGGCGTTGATCCGTCAAGACGGCCGCGAATGGATCAATTGCGTTTTATTCAGATCGACGAGTTCTATCCGATCAACCCTGCGCAGACCAACAGCTTTGCCCACTATATTCAAACTTTTTACATTCGTGGATTCGGCCTGAACAGCCAGAACGCGTTGTTGCTGAACGCCTGGTCCACCGGCATGCCGGCGGGCATGACCCCCGATCAGGTGTTTCCCAACGAGACGGTGGATTTGAGTTTACGCATTCGCCATGGTAAAAACCATCTGGAGATTTTGCAGCGCGAAGTCATCGAGCGGGTGGATGAGTACTGTACGGACTATGAAAGACAGATCCGTGATCTGGGAGGCATCGGTTTTTTTCTCGGCGGCATCGGTCCGGACGGCCATATCGGCTTTAATGTCAGCGGGTCCGACCACTTTTCCACCACTCGCTTAACCGCCACCAACTATGAAACACAGGCTGCCGCGGCCGGGGATCTGGGCGGCATCGAGGTGGCCCGCCGCCGGCTGGTGATCACCATCGGACTCAACACCATCACCTATAATCCCGATGGAGTGGCGATCATCACTGCGGCCGGTGAGGCGAAGGCCAAGGTGATTCAGAATGCGGTGGAGGCGCCCGCCTCCAACCTGTATCCGGCGACCGTGCTGCACAAACTGAAGAACGCCCGTTTCTACATCACCAAAGGCGCGGGCAAATTGTTGATCGAGCGGCGCTATGAAGACGTCACCCGCATGGACCCGGTGCCGGAGGCGGAGATCGATCACATCATCATCGATCTGGCCCGGCATCAGCACAAGCGGCTGTCGGCGTTGGATCAAAAGGATTTCACCACAATCCGCTCCTCCGAGCGGGTGTGGACCAAGAGCGGCAAGACCGTGGCCAAGTTGACCGCTCAGGTGGCGGAGCGGCTGACGAAAAAAATCGAGGACGGCTTGAAAGCCCTCGAGGGCGAATCTTTTTTACACACTGCGCCCCATCATGACGACATCATTCTCGGCTATTGGGCCTATGTGCTTCACCTGGTACGCTCGCCGCTCAATGCGCATCATGTTGCCTATATGACCAGCGGATTCAACGCGGTGACTAATTTTTATGTGCAGCAACAACTGGAGAATCTGCAACGCTTCATCACCGCGCCGTACTTTAAAACGCTGATGGAGGAAGGCTATTTTGAGCCGAACAACGAGAGCGGCCGCAACCGGGATGTCTATCAGTTTCTCGACGGGGTTGCTGCGCACAGCAAACATATGCAGCAGGAGGGCGAAGCGCGGAGATTGCTGCGGAACCTGATCTTTATTTTCGAAGAGAACGATCTGTCGCAGCTGCGCAATCGCATCTCTGAGCTGGTGCTCTATTTTAAAAGCCAGTATCCGGGCAAGAAGGACCTGCCCTATCTTCAGCAGTTGAAAGGCATGTTGCGCGAATGGGAATCGGACTTAAAGTGGGGGCACCTGGGCTTTAACGCCTATCATGTGCACCATCTGCGTCTGGGCTTTTATAAAGGGGAGATCTTTACCGAAACGCCGCGGATAGAGCGGGATGTCGCTCCGCTCCTCGCCTTGATGAAGCAGGTCAAACCGACCATCGTCACCGTCGCTCTGGACCCTGAGGGCAGCGGACCGGACACCCACTACAAGGTGCTTCAGACGGTCAGCCAGGCGCTGCGCGTCTATCAGGAGGAAGAAAAGCCGGAAAAGCTGGAGGTGTGGGGATACCGCAACGTGTGGTACCGATTTCATCCCTCGGAGGTCACAACGCTGATTCCGGTGTCTTTGAATTCCATGGCGGTCATGGAGGCGGCGTTTGAAACCTGTTTCGGCTCGCAGCGGGAGGCCTCCTTTCCCAGTTTCGAGTTGGACGGGCCTTTTTCCAGACTCTCGCGCAAGATTCTGGTGGAGCAGTATCAGGACATCAAGTGTTGCCTGGGGCGTGAGTTTTTCAACGACAGCAAGAAGCTTCGCCTGCGTGCCTCCCACGGTATGGTGTATCTGAAAAAGATGACGTTGAACGAATTTTTCCAAACGTCGCGCGAGTTGAAAAAAAGCACGGAGAATATCGAGTAGCCACGGCCCGGGATGATCGTTTTACGATGGTGGTGCGCAAGGCCTGTGCGGATTTATCGCAGCGAGTTCAGATGCCAGAGGGACAGGCCCAGGGGGAAGAGCCGGCCCAACCGGGGGAAATAGCCGACAGAGAATTGCGCTTCATCCACAAGATGGGCATGGGGACTGTATGCGACGCCGAGCGTTGCGACGCCGTAGGGAGTCCAGCGAATCCGCTGGTGAAACCGGTGCGGCAGAACCTCCACCCCGGCGCCCAGAAAGGGTTGCCAGCAGGTTCCGGTGTTATCCGCCTGAAAGGCGTGCAGGCCAAACGCGGCCGGTTTACCGTCGGCCGCCAGATAGACGCGCAGACGCAGCCACGATGAGGCATTGAGAGTGCGTTGAAAGGCAAAGTTGATTAAAATTTTTTTATGGAAGGTGACCCCGACGCCCACCAGGTGATCCCTGCCATAGAGAAGGGTCGGCAGCACGAGTCCCATGAGAAGCCAGCGGCTGATCCGAATGTGTTGAGTCATGGTTTAATTTACTACAATCCTTGAAAGATACAACTAGATTCTCGGCCGGAGTGCTCCGTCTGAGAGAGGAGGTAGACCTATGGTTCATTTTTCCGGGCTGGATTACTTTTGGTCCATCGCCTACATTCTTCTGACCGTTTTTTCCGGCGTGCTGTTCTACCGACTGGGAAAACGATCCGGGGCGGACTTTTTTCTCGCCGGTCGCGGTTTGCCCTGGTGGCTGCCGGCTACGTCCAATTTTGCAACCCATACCGCCACGGACACGCCGATGTGGTTTTCCGGCTGGGTGTACCGATCCGGTATGTACGGCATCTGGGGGTCTCTGTTTGCCGGTTGGTGCGCCATCAGCGCGTTTGTTTCCACCCGTATTTTCCGCCGTTCGCTGGCAAGCACTCAGGCCGAGTGGCAGACCCTGCGGTTCAGCGGCCTGCCGGCTGAGTTGATGCGCGGCTGGATGGCCGGCTGGCAGGTGGCGCTGAATATGTTCATCGCCGGCTGGGTGGGCATCGCCATGGGCAATGTCTGCGCCTGGGCGTTCAACTGGCCCATCTGGTACGGATTGGTCCTCTTTTCCAGCCTGTGCGCCATCTATGCGATGACCTCGGGTTTTTGGGGCGTGATCATCGCGGATGTGCAGCAGGGCATCACCATGCTGTTCATCATCATTCTGGTGAGCATCTGGGCGGCTATGGCCGCCGGCGGTCCCACCGCCATTGTGGAGAAAATTCATGCGCTCAACCGGCCGGAGATGCTCAATCCATTTCATTTTACAGGGTTTGTAACCGGGGATTACCCGCTGCTGTGGCTTATCACTATGATCATTGTGCCCTTTTTCGGCGGTTTTGGTATGGCCACTCACAGTGATTGGTTTGTGGAAGCGCAGCGCATCCAATCAGCGGACACCATTAAATCCGCATCCTACAGCATCTGGTCGGGCGCAGCGGCGGTGATCGTGCGCAACTCGATCTGGGTCATCGCAGTGCTCGCCTTTTTCGTTCTCAATCCCTACATGACCGACGAATCACAGTATCAGCTGGCCTGGTTCCGTATGGGTTTTGAGTATTTTCCGCCCGGCATGGTGGGCTTCTTTTTTGCCGCGATTCTGGCCATCCACTTTTCCACCGTGTCCGGCATCTTAAACCTCGGCGCCATGTACGCCACCCGCGATCTCTACAACCATTACATCAATCCAAAAGCCACGGATAAGCAAATTGTGCGCATGGGTCGCCTGTGGACCCTGATCGTACTGTTGGGCTCTTTTTTCTTCGGCATGATGATCGGCAAGGATGTGACCAAGTGGTTGTTCTTCGCTTTATGGCTCATGACCGCCGGCACCTGGTTGCCCAATATTCTCCAGGTCATCTGGTGGCGCTTTAACGGCTGGGGCTATCTGTCCGCTTGGGTTGCCAATCTGGGCATCTGCTGGCTGGTGGTCTGGATTCTACCCTCATTCGGTATTCTGCCCGATTTGAAGGATTTTCAGCAGTTCTGGCTGCTCATGGCTCTGGTCGCCTTGATTTACCTTCCGGTGACCTTTTTGACCAAGCCGGATGACATGGACCGGTTGGTTAAAGTCTATGTGCAGACCCGCCCCATCGGCTTTTGGGGGCCTGTACGCCGCGAGGCGGAACGCCGCGGTTTGCTGCAAAAATTGGAAGAGATCGATCGACGGGCGGAACAAGAAGCAAGAAAGGAGGGCTGACATGCCCTGGATTAAACGAAAATGGTTGCCGCACGAGGCGGACGAATGGACCAAGGAGGATTGGATCGCCATCGTCCTGTCGCCGCTGAGTTATATCTTTATCACTTTTGGCTTGGCGCTGAGCCTTTTCTTACTGCCGTTCGGTTTTATCATGCTCGCCGTCGGCCTGGTGATCACCGCTGTTATGTTCTGGGTTATCGACCCGAAATTGAGTTCCATTTCCAAAGAGTACGAGCAGAAACAGCATCGGTACCTGGATGACCTGGAACAAATCCAGCGCTGGGAGGAATCGAAATGAACCAAAATCTAATCGTCGTCATAGGCATGACCGTCATCTATCTTTTTTCGCTGTCCGGTCTGATCTTCGCCTACATCTATTACAAAAAAAATAAAAAAATGAGCAAAGAGGGCTAACCATGTTCCTATATATCGGTCACCCCATCCTGGGATATATTCTTCCGGCGGCCATTTTCTTTATCTCGTTCGCAGTCGCCTGGGGATGTTATAAACACTTTAGCAAAAAAATGTAATGGTGCATTCTGCTGATACGATTTCCGCTGAAAGACGATGGGCGTCCTATTTACATTTCGCTGTGCAGACCGCCTATGAAGCCGGACGGTTGACGCTGGGTTTTTTCAACCGAGGCATTACGCCGGATTTCAAACAGGATGACACGCCGGTCACCATCGCCGACCGGGAGGCAGAGCTGCTCATTCGTCAACGCATCGAGGCCCGGTTTCCGGACCATGCGATCATGGGCGAAGAGTTCGGCGGCTCCAGCCGCGATTCCAGCTACCGCTGGTTCGTCGATCCGATCGATGGTACCAAGTCCTTCATGTGCGGCGTTCCCCTGTATTCGGTGCTGCTCGGATTGGAAGTGGACGGCCGTATTCGGGTGGGCGCGGCCTATCTTCCGGCTCTGAATGAAATGGTGTACGCCGCCGAAGGCATGGGCTGCTATTGCAACGGCCGGCCGGTTCATGTGCGCGAGCTCGATGATCCAAGCCGCGGTGTGATCGCCTTCACCGATCCGGTCACTTTTGAGCAATATCACCGGGTAGAGGCGTGGCGCCGACTGCAGTCGGCGTTCTGGTATCGCGCCGGCTGGTCCGACGGCTATGGCCACATTCTAGTCGCCACCGGCCGTGTGGATCTGATGCTGGATCCGATCATGAACGCCTGGGATTGCGGCCCGTTTCCGGTGATCTTGCGCGAGGCCGGAGGTTATTTCGGCGACTGGTCGGGTCATGAGACCGTCTATGGCAATGAGGCGTTGAGCACCAGTCAAAAGCTGCTGCCTCGGGTTCTGGAGATCATCGCCTCCTCGGACCAAGATCGTCCGTCCCATTGATTTTTCGGGTTTGAAAAAAAGCGGGTGCAGCGCCGTTATGCGCTTCGCCCGCTTTGCTTTTTGCTCCTCTTCTCAGTGACCGCTGTGGCAGTTCTCGCACTCTCCATCCGCCCTGAAAGCCTGCTCTCCATTATGACAGATGCCGCACTGTTTGCCCGCATACAATGAATCCATTCTAACCGTTCCTGCCTGGCCGGCCCTAGCCGGGCGAATGCGAAAGGCCGTTGCATGGCAGATGGTGCAGCCGGGTCGCGAGGGATCGACATGGGTTTCGTGATGAAACGTCACTGTTCCCGGGCTTTGTTCGTCGGGTTGAAAGACAATGGCCGCAGGCAGGCGTAGTTCCATCTCCGCCGGCAAAGGCATAGCCTCTTCGGCCTGAGGCTTTTCGGCCGCCTGCTTACGGCTCAGGCTAAAGAAAACGGCGATCAGCAACAGAAACAACAGGCCGCTTAGCCCGATCATGACGCCGTCGCCGGTTTTGCCCGTTTGCAGCAACGGGGATTTGATCTGTTTTGACGGCATGCCCTGGTGGTTGAAAACCGGCAAATGCTTGACCGCCAAGCGAAACACGGCAATGCCGGCAGCCACCATGGAGGCGGTGATCGCCCACTCCATCCAGCTTGGCGTGTATGGTACGCCGGCGGAACCGAGCAGGCCGGTGATGGAGACGTTCAGACGGTTGAGCACAAAGCCCAGGAGGACACAGACAGCGCCGAGAAACAGGCCGGCTCGGCTGTTGCGCCATGCCGGGATGCTGAAAACGATGATGGGCAGAATAGTGCCGAAAACAACTTCCGCCAGAAAGAACATGCTTTCCTGCGAACCGCTGAAAGCAGAACCCAGGGCGTTGCGGCCGGCCAGGTCCTGAAATCGGATAATGGAGTACAGCAACAAAACCGGCATGATGATCCGGCTTAGCCGCACCAGCAGAGAGAATTCCAGCGTTTGGCCAAAGGCCCGGCTGCTCAGATAGGATTCGACAATGACCATCGCCAGGCCGGCAGCCACTGCGGAAGTAAAAAACAAGATTGGCAGAAGGGCCGAATACCACAACGGATGCATTTTGTCCGGCACCAGCAGGTAGAGCGAACCCAGCGAGGATTGGTGCAGAGTGCTGAGCAGAACTCCGAGCATAACCAAAAAAGGGATCATCCGGGTCATGCAGGACAGGGGTTTTTTCAGCCCCAACCGTTCCAGCACCACAGGCGAGAACTCGAAGAACAGAACGAGTGTATATAAAAGGACGCACCATCCTACCTCAAACATCACCGAGTGATGGTTCCACATGACTATGGGGTGCCAGATATGGTAAGGCTTACCCAGGTCAAAAAGCAGTGTGATGATCACCAGCCCATAGCCGAGAAACGAAGTCAGGATCGCCGGCCGTACGATGGGTTGATACTCCTCGAGATGAAAGATATAGACCATGGCGGTGATGAAAAAACCACCGGC
>CAZKQR010000129.1:9873-10571 GCA_964554965.1 uncultured Cytophagia bacterium
ACCAGAATGTCAAAGCCGATCCACAATCCCCAGGGCACTGAATCGGAAAGATGGGTGGCGGCGCCCAGACCATAATAAAAGCGGACAAACAGTGCATAAAGCCCAAGAGCCCAGAGAATGGTTGCCGTTCCTCCCCAAAAGGGGATACGGGGAAAAACTATTTTCATCATTGCCTCAAATTAAAATCCATCGCCGCTGTTCAGGTGGTCTGATCGGATGAATGTTCGTTTTCTTTTGCCAGTTTGATCCTGCGGTTGATGATCCACCAGGCACTGAATAGAACCGCGCCGCCGGCTGAGACGACAGCCGGGATTCTGCGCAACTCCTGCCAGGTCAGGGCGGAGTATGGTTTATGGTGGATGCCGGCGGGAAAGCCCACGTTCTCGAACGGCACTGCGGAAAGATAGAGCACGGAAGTGCCGCCGGCCTCGGTGAGGCCATAGAGGGTGGGCAGATAACGTTGCGGATGCGTGACGATGCGCTGCTGCGCCTCTTCAATGAGCGCTTCCCGTTCGCCAAAAACCGTCGCCCCGCTGGGACAGGCGGCCGTGCAAGCCGGCTCTTTGCCCAGTATGAGCGCTGATTCATAACAAAAAACGCACTTTTGCACGTGTGGGATCCTCGCCTGCCATTCATACTTGGGGATGCCGAACGGGCAGGCGATCATGCAATAGCGGCAGCCCATGCATTTACCCGCA
>CAZKQR010000130.1:0-10567 GCA_964554965.1 uncultured Cytophagia bacterium
GGCGATCCTTATGTGGCGGATGTGAACAGTCTGGAGCCGATCCGGCGCAAACACCGGCTGACGATCTGCGACGCACTGACGGCGCAATATGAAGGCGGTCCGCCGTTTATGGCCCAGTGGAGTTGGCCTATGAACAGTCTGCTGGTGAGCACGGACATGCCGGCCCTGGATCGTATCGGCTGGGAGTTGATCGAGGAAAAACGGCGGCAGATGAAACTGCCGACGCTCAAACAGGCCGGCCGGGAACCGCGCTATATTCTGACCGCCGCGGATGATCGGCACCGCCTGGGGATCGCTGACCGCGAGCGGATCCGGTTGGTGCGCTGTACGAGCTAGTTCAGCGGCAGAGGAGTCCAGATGGGTGAACCGTTGAGCAGGAAACAAGAGATGACGACCCGGAGACACTTTATCCGGCAAACCGGCTGTGCCCTGTGCGCCCTGGCGTGGCCGGCCAGGGCTGACGCGCCACTGGTGGAAGCGCGCTATTATGAAAAGCTGCCGCATCGCAAGATCCGCTGTCTGCTCTGTCCGCGCCGTTGCGTGATCGACGATCTGGAGCGCGGCTATTGTGGCGCGCGCGAAAACCGCGGCGGCGTCTATTACTCACTGGTGTATGGCCAAGTGGTCAGCGCCCATATCGATCCTATCGAAAAAAAGCCGTTGTTCCATTTTTTGCCCTCTAGCCGCGCTTTTTCCATCGCCACCGCCGGCTGCAATGTGTTCTGCAAATTCTGCCAGAACTGGGAGATCTCGCAGTCCCGGCCGGAACAGATCCCGGCCACTTACCTGCCGCCGCCCCAACTCGCCCGACTGGCGAAAGATCAATCGTGTCCCGTCATCGCTTACACCTATAATGAACCGGTCATTTTCACTGAATACATGCATGACGTCGCCGGCCAGGGCCGTTCCCTGGGCGTGCGCAGCGTGATGATCAGCAACGGCTACATCGAGCCGCAGCCCATGCGGGATCTCTGCAAAGTGCTGCACGCGGTCAAGATCGATCTCAAAGCGTTTACCGAGCGTTTTTACAAAGAGCTGGTCTCGGGTCAACTTAAGCCGGTGTTGGACACGTTGGTCCTGCTGCGCAAAGAAAATATGTGGACCGAGATCGTGTATCTGGTGATCCCCGGTCAAAATGACGATCGCCATGAGCTGACCGGAATGTGCCGCTGGATCGCGGCTGAGTTGGGCCCCGAGGTGCCGGTGCATTTTACCCGTTTTCATCCGATGTATCGTTTAGCCAATGTGCCGGCAACCCCACCGGCAACCCTGACCATGGCGAGAGAGATCGGACTGGACGCCGGTCTTCACTATGTCTACACCGGCAACATCCCCGGCGACGAAGGGGAGAACACCTATTGTCCCAACTGCCATAAAAGAGTGATCCATCGATTCGGTTATTCGATTTTAGAAAATCGAATTCAAAATGGGCGCTGCCCGGATTGCCGTGCGCTTTTGGCCGGCGTCTGGGAATGATTTAGTCTTCAACAAGGAGAGCGATATGTCAGGCAACACGGCCCCTGCCTGCGGCCCTATGGACACGATGCGCCGCGTCGAACGCACCGGGCCGGTTCAACGGCCTGTTTGCTGCGTGCTGAAACAGAACAAACGGCGAAGGGCCATAGCCCTACTGGTTTCCCTGATCTTCGCCTTACCGCTGAGCGCCCAGTTTCGCGAAAAGGGCGTACGGCAACCGGTTGTCGCCGGCCAATTTTACCCGGACCAGCCGGAGGAACTTCGGCGTCGAGTGCGCGCTTTGATCGATCAGGCGGAAAGAGTGGATGACGGCGCCGCGGTCATGGGGCTGGTCGTTCCTCATGCCGGATATATCTATTCCGGCGCCACGGCCGCTAAGGGCTATCGGCAGCTGGAAGGCCAGGATTACCAGGTGGTTCTGGTGCTGTCGCCCAGCCACAGAGAGGCGTTCGTCGGCGCCACCATCTATCCCGGCGAAGCTTACCGGACTCCCCTGGGCTCTGTGACCATCGATCGCAATCTAGCCGGTCAGATCGTCAGCCGGTGTCCTGGCATCACGTTTTCTGAACTGGGGCATGGCGAGGAGCACAGTCTGGAGGTACAGCTGCCGTTTATTCAGGTCGCCCTGCCTGAGGTCCCCATTGTGCCCATTATGGTCGGCGGTTATGACTGGCCCATGCTGCAAAAGATGGCTGATGGGCTGGCTACGGTGCTTAAACCAAGGCGTGCGCTTTTGATCGCCAGCTCGGATCTCTATCATGGCCATTCCTATGAAGAGTGCGAAAAGGCAAACACCGCCACGATTCAGGCGATTCAGGCCATGAAGCCGCAACCGCTGTGTGAAGGATTTTTATCCGATCGCTATCAGGCGTGCGGCGGAGGCCCCATCTCGTTAATGACTTCGGTGTTGATGAAACTAGGCGCGACCAAAACCGTTTTGCTCGGCCGCACCAACTCTAACGAGGTGACCGGTGAACGGGGCGGCTATGTCGTCGGATATGCCGCCATGGCTGTTAAAGGAGGAAATCGTACCATGAAAAATCCGCACAAAATCGAATACCAGCCTTTGGGCGCTGCTGCGCAAAAGCAGCTGATAAAAATGGCGCGTGAAGCGATCGCCCACTATGTGCAGCATCACCGCATGCCCAAGACCGAGCCGACGCTGGAGGTGCTCAAGGAGAAACGGGGTGTTTTCGTCACCCTGACCGAGGGCGGTGAACTGCGCGGCTGCATCGGCTATCACGAGTCCGACCGGCCCCTGTACGAACTGGTGCCGGATCGCGCCATCGCCGCTGCCTTTGACGATCCACGCTTTCCGCCCTTGCGCAGCCACGAGCTGGATAAAATCAAAATCAAGGTGTCCGTGTATCTGACCAATGTCTATCGCATCGACTCTCTGGATGAATTTCAGATGGGCGTGCACGGCATCATCATGATGAAGAATGGACGCGGCGCCACCTATCTGCCGGAAGTGCCGCTGGAAGCAGGCTGGAAGACGGTGGAGGAGGAGATGGAAAGCCTGTGTCACAAGGCCGGTCTGCCGAGCGATGCGTGGAAGCAGGGCGCGGAATTTTATGTGTACAAAACCCAGGTCTTTGGCGAAAAGTGATTTGAATGCTCTCGGACTTTTTCCGGGGTGGAAGCAAGTCTGCGCCGGCTGTGCACAAATTGTCTTGATAAAAACGGCCGTTTTCATTAATTTGCCACAGCGCTGAAAACGGTGTAACTTTTCATCTTGTAAACAGTATAAAAAGCATAGAATAAGCATGGAGGCGAAATCAGCGACCGATTTTTGTTCGTCTGATTCTACTTTCCGGTTCATCACCTTGACAAAATGAAACGCATGCGCCCCCCTCGGTTAACCAAGAATGTGATCCTGCTGGTGACAGCGCTGGCCGCGCTGCTGGTGTTTATTGTGCTGTCGCCCCGCGTTTATACTATATTCTGTTCGAACGTATCCCTGGATCGTGGCCAGGTGTTAGCTCTAGCTGAACGAAAAGCCGCTGAAATGGGGTACTCGACAACGGGGTATCGCGCACGACTGACCCAGGAACACGACAAGCGTTTATTGTATCATATTCAGAGTCATTTCAAGGGTCAGGAGCGTTCGGACGCGCTGAGATCGGTTCCGGCTTATTACTGGCAGGTGCTCTGGCACAGAGCCAAAGTTAAAAGTGCGATCACCGTGGACTCGGAGCATTCGGCATCAAACAGCGCCGACGGCATGGCCATGAGCCTGGACCTTTCGGGCCAAGTCACGGGCTTCCGGTTGATCGGCGGCCAGGCCGGCGGCAGTGCCATTGGCACTGCCGCCGGCGACGCTGAGCTGTCCGAGGACGCGGCCGCGGCGCTGGCTGATTCGGTGCTGCATCATGTCTGGAAAGGCGGGCCGCCCACTATGCCGGTGCTGCGAGTGAGCAGAGCGGTCAGCGACAGCTTGACCAGCTATGGCTTCCTGTATACATTGCCGAACCCTTCGATCAGCATCGGCACGCGTTTTCGTGTTGAAATCCAGGGCTCCTGGGTCAAAAAGTGGGAATATGTGTATGAGACGGACAGCGTACTGCCGGAGCAGGGGAAAGGGCTCGAGTCGGTGCGCGTCATCGGTTTTCTCCTGCTGTTGGGATTTTATGTGGTATTTTTCATCAAGCAATTAAGAAATGATCTGATCGATTTCCGTCAGGCTGCGCCGGTGGCCGTGCTGACCTTTCTGACAACCCTGGTGATGATGCTGGGCATTCCCTGGGGCAACAGCTGGGAGGATTGGATTTTTCCTGTTGTGGCGGTCAGTTTATTTCTCCCTCTTGCCATCTGGGTCGCCTATTCATGTGCTGATAGCCTGATCCGCGAGGTGTGGGAGGATAAACTCTGGTCCCTGGATGCGCTGTACAAGGGATTTTTCTTTCATCAACGCTTTGGCCAGAGCGTATTGGCGGGCATGGGGGCAGGGACTGTTTTTCTCGGCGCCGTGACTTTAACTCTTTATCTTGCCTCTGAATGGGGGCCGGTTGACTTGATCCCATGGTCGTTGGAGTTCAACAGCCTGTCGGCCTGGAACCCTCTTTTGCACAGTTTGAGCCGCATCGCCAACGACACGCTCTGGCTGCAGTTCGGCGTCATGTTGTTCATCCTGGCGTTGTTGTCCCACTATTTTAGCAAACCGGTATGGATCATCGTGGGCAGCGGCCTGGCGTGGGCAATGGCGTTGAACAGTCTGCTGGATCTGCCTGGCTCGCCGCTTTGGCTGACCATGGTGCTGGCCGGGCTATTCGGCGCCGTGCAGGCCGGGCTTTTCGTCCACTGGGATTTTTTGGCCGGCATCGTGGCGCAGGCGTTTTGGATGTCCGGCTTTACTATGTTGCATCTGATTCTGCTGGATCATCCGACCTTTTACTGGAGCATCGCGGGATTATCGGTCCTCTGGCTGGCGGTGCTGGTCTTTGCGATCTTGGCGCTGCGGCATCCGGTGACGGATGAGACGCTCAAACGCTTTTTGCCGGTACAGGCGTACAAGATCGTCGAGCGCATGCGGCTGCGACGCGAGTTAGAGATCGCGCGGGATGTACAGAGCAATTTTCTGCCCAAGCAGAATCCGCAGGTCAGGGGATTGGAGGTCGCCAGTCTCTGCTGGCCGGCGCTGGAGGTGGCCGGCGATTACTATGACTTTCTGCCGCTCGATGATCGGCATCTGGGCGTGGCCATCGGCGATGTGTCCGGCAAGGGCATCTCGGCGGCTTTTTACATGACGTTAACCAAGGGCTTTTTGCGCTCGTTGACGCGCACGGTCGATCCGCCGGCCAAAGTGATGAGCGAGATCAACCGTTTGTTTTGGGAGAATGTGGATCGCACTCATTTTATCAGCATGATCTACGGCGTGTTTGACACTCGGGCGCGCACCTTGACGTTTGTCCGCGCAGGCCATAATCCGATCTTTCATCTGCGGCAACAGACCTGCACCGCCCTGACGCCCGGCGGTCTGGCGCTGGGTTTGGAGCGCGGCGAGCTGTTCGACCGCATGCTGGAAGAGAAAACCGTGGCTCTGCAACCCGGTGATCTGCTGGCGTTCTACACCGACGGCTTTCCCGAGGCCCGGAACCATCGGCAGGAAGAGTTCGGCGAGGAACGGTTGGCCCAGGTGTTGCTGGAAAACGACGGCGCGTCGGCCGAACAGATTCTTTCCGTGATCAAGAAGCGGATGCAGGCTTTTATCGGCCGCGGGCTGCAACACGATGATATGACCATGGTCCTTGTTCGGATCACCGAATGATCAGAATACAAGTAAAAAATCCGGCGGTGCTCGCCCTGCTGTTGCCGGCGGGCTTGATGGCGATGGCGGTGTTGTTGGATCTGCTGATTCTGGCCGGCTGGTTGAACGTCATGCCGACGGTTTACACGCGCGAAGCGTTCGTGGTGGTGGGGCTGTTGTTGTCGTTGCCGATCGTCTATCGGCAGCGCTGGGCGTCGGACCGCAATGTGATGCGCGGCCTGCATTCACTGTTTCTGCTGGTGGGGGTCACCTTTACCGCGCTGCTGATCACCAACCTCGATATTTTTAGCATCCAGTCGCGCATGGTGAACGAGGGCTCGCTCTATGCCAAGCCGGGCGCGTATCTGTACATCCTGGCGTGGACCCTGCTGGCCATCGTATTTGTCCTGGTGGGCATGGGCACGCTGCGCAATCTGATGTTCATCAAGCAGCAGCGTTACACCGCGCGCACTTTCCATCTGCTCATGTTCTTCCTGCTGCTGTATGCGGTGATCAATTTTCGCAACTTGCAAAATTTGGGTGCGCGGTTTTCCTTTGTCTTTAACGATAATGTGGTCAGCGGCATCGCCCTTTTCATTCTGATCAATCTGATCCTGGTCAACTCTTTCCGCGTTTCCTGGCTGAACTATTTGAATCAAAAGCAAAAGCTGACCTGCTTTCTCGGCGGTCTGGTGCTGGTTCCCCTGCAGTGGATCCTGTTCGTCCGTTTTCATCAGATCAATCCTGCGGCGCTGTTTAGCCCGGTGCTGGGCAAGTTCGTCGATATGGGGATGCTGCTGCTGGCTATTTACCTGTCGGTGGCGTTTATCGTGCTGATGGCGCTGTTGCCCTCTGCGCGGCTCTTTGACCGCAAAACCAGGCAGATCGCCTCACTGCATCATCTCAGCCGGGCGATGAGCAGTGAATTTGATTTTAAAAAGTTGGTCTCCGTGGTGGTGAACCTGGCCTGTGAAGTGACTGAGGCGGACTGCGGCTGGCTGGAGCTGTTCGACGGTCGCACGGCAAAGCTGCGCATGGTTTCTTCGCAGCCTGTTTTTTCCGGCGATCCCGCGGACCGGGATGCGGATGGCGAAGAGGCACTAACGCGGCGCCTGCTGGCGCAGCGGGAGCCGCTGCTGATCAACGATGTGATGAAAAGCCCGTACGCCGCTGAGCTGTCTTTCTGGAGATCCGATGTGTTCTCCCTGGTGGCGGTGCCGTTATCTACGCCGGAGAAGGTGCTGGGTTTTCTGTTTGTCTGCAAACGGCTTGAATATGGATTCGAACAGGAGGACGCGCCCATTCTGCGTGTTTTTGGCGAGCAAGTGGTGGTGGCCATCGAGAACGTCCGTCTGGTCGAGTCCTCTCTGGAAAAGGAGCGGTTGGAGCAGGAGCTGCGCATCGCCCACGATGCCCAGCGCAAGCTGCTGCCGCGAGTGATGCCGCGGTCCGATGAATTTGAAATCTATGCGCGCTGTCTCACCGCCAATGAGGTGGGCGGCGATTACTATGACTTTTTTTCTCTGGCGCGCGACCGGATCGGCGTCGTCGTCGGCGACGTTTCCGGCAAGGGCGCCTCAGCGGCCTTTTATATGGCCGAGTTGAAGGGCATCATGGAGGCGCTGGCGCGCCATGAGCTTTCGCCCAAACGAGTGTTGGCGCTGGCCAATGAGACCCTGTACAGCAACATTCAGCGGGACAATTTTATCACCGTGGTCTATGGGATCCTGGATCCGGTGCAGCGCAGCTTTACCTTCTGCCGCGCCGGCCATACGCCGGTTCTGCTGATGCGGCAGAACAGCGACCGGGTGCTGGTGAAGGAGCCGGGCGGCATCGGCCTGGCGTTGGACCGCAGCGGCCTGTTCAGCGAAACCCTGGAGGAAAGCCGGCTGACGCTGGCCTCCGGGGACCTGCTGTTGCTCTACACCGATGGCGCCATCGAGGCACGCAACGAGGCCGGGGAAGAGTTCGGCGAGCAGCGATTGTACGAGGCGGTGAAACAGTGCAGGCTGTTGGAGGCCCGCGACTGCATCGACTGCCTGGTTCGCGAGATTGAGGCGTACACCGGTTCTGCCAGCGCCTTTGATGATTTGACGCTTGTGGCAATTAAGATGGCATAATGATACATCCAGCTCTAGGGAGGGCATGAATGGAAAATTTTAAAATTCAGAGAAGCGATCAGGATCTGATATCCACCCTGTCGATCAGCGGCTTTTTGGACGCCCACACGGCGCCCAAGCTGGAGGAGGCGATTCAATCGCTGATCGACGACGGCCGGTATCAGATCATCATGAATTTCAGCGATTTGACCTATATCAGCAGCGCGGGTCTGGGCGTTTTCATGGGTTTTATCGAAGAGATCCGCAACAAAAGCGGCGACATTAAAATGTGCCGGATGTCGCCCAAGATCTATCGCGTCTTTGATCTGCTCGGGTTTCCGACCATCTATCAGATTTTCGATCTTGAGGAAGAAGCAGCGGCCCGATTCGGCCCGATAAAGGCATGAATGGATTCGTCCGAAAAAAACCAAAAAGGACAAACAGCCAAAGGTGGGACCGATGACTTTAAAAACGAAAGAATACAAACTGCGCATTCCGAGCCAGACCGATAATCTGGAGCTCATCCGCTATTTCGTCGGCCGCGTTGCTGAAAAAGTGGGGTTCGACGACGAGGATGTGGGGAAAATCGAATTGGCTTGTGATGAAGCCTGCACCAACGTGATCAAACATGCCTACAGCGACCGGAGCCAACATCAATCACTGGATATCGCCATCAAGCTGGATTATCAAAAGCTGACCCTGATCGTCACCGATCACGGCAAGGGGTTTGATCCTCAGGCCATCAGGATTCCGGACATGAAGGAGTATCTGGCGGAGCTCAAAGTGGGCGGGTTGGGCATTTATCTGATGAAAACCCTGATGGATGAGGTCACCTATGACATCAAACCCGGCCTGAGCAATCAGGTGAGCATGGTCAAGTATTTCATCAACAAAAAAAATTCTACGGTCGTTAACAACTTAAAAAAAGCGTAATCGCTGTCACCTGTTGAAAGAGTCATTGCCTGCATGGAGCCTGTCCAGCAAGATCGGTTGTCACGGGAATTGGATCAGCGTCTGGTGGAGCTGCATTCGCTGTTTGAGATGAGCCAGTTGCTCAACGCCTCCCTGAATTTAAAAGTCACTCTGAGCAGTCTGTTGCTCACCCCCATGGGACGCATGATGGTCAGCCGGGGGGTGGTGCTGGTGGCCGCTGAGGACGGCGAATATGAAGTGGTGCAGGTGCGCGGACTCGACCGCCGCCTGATCGGAAAAAAATATCGCTGGCAGATCGCCGGGTCGCAGCCGATCCAACGGCACGGCCATTCGTCGCCGCCGTCCGAATGGTTGCCGGCGTTTCAAGAATTTGGGATGGAGTTGCTCATCCCCATCGTCAGCATCCAGCGCCAAGTGGGCCTCATGGGCCTGGGTCCCAAACTGGATGGACAGCCGTTCTCTTCGGCGGAGATCGAATACCTGACGTCGCTGGCCAATATCGCGGCCAAATCCATCGACAACGCGCTGATCGTGCAAAAGCTGGAACAGGTCAACCGGCGATTGGATAAAAAGATACAAGAGTTGAACACGCTTTTTGAGATCAGCAAAGAGCTGAATGCCACTCCGGACAAGGAAAAAATCGTCAGCCTGCTCATCTATGCGGTCATGGGCGAGCTGCTGGTGAACCGCTGTTTGGTATTCCTGCGGGAAAAGGGCCGGCTGCGGCTGTTCGCCGCCCGCGGGATGCAGACCGAACCCGGCCAGGTGAAACCGTTCACCGGCGGCGGATTTTTAAAAAATCTGTCCCGCATCAAACAAGCGACTCGCGTCGAGGAGCTGGCCGGCCTGCGCGGTCTGCGCCTGCTGCAAAAAGAAAAAATCCGCATCGTCGCCCCCATGCAGTCGCAGGATCAGGAGAAGGGCTTTTTGCTGCTCGGTGAAAAGATGACCGGCCAGCCGTACCGGGACGAAGAAATCGAATTCCTCTCCACGCTGGCCAATCAGGCGGTGATCTCGCTGGAGAACGCCGATCTGTTCGAACAGATGCTGGAGAAAAAGCGCATGGAAGAGGAGCTGAACATCGCGCGCGATATCCAGCAACGGCTGCTGCCGGCAGAGTATCCCCACACCGAGCGCATCGAAATCCAGGGCATCAACATCCCCTCCTATCAGGTCGGCGGAGATTATCTCGACTGGATTCCACTGGAGGACGGCAGAATCGCCGTGACCGTGGCTGATGTCTCCGGCAAAGGCATCCCCGCCAGTCTGCTGATGTCCAGCCTGCAGGCCGGCCTGCGCAACAGCGTCACCGTGCAGGGCGACATCGGTGAAATGATCGGCCGGCTGAACAATTTTATTCAGGCCAACACCACCTTTGATAAATTCATCACCTTTTTCTATGCTGTGATCGATCTGGATACCAACACGCTCACCTATGTCAACGCCGGTCATAATCCGCCCTATTTGTATCATGCGGATGGAACTTTTAAACGGTTGGAGGTGGGCGGCATCATACTCGGCATGATGGCCAACGTAGCCTACCCGACCGGCGTTGAGACGCTGCAGGCCGGCGATCTGCTGGTTATGTTCACCGACGGGGTCACAGAAGCCAAGAACACGCAGGATCAGGATTTTGAAGAAAGCCGGATGGAAGAGATCGTGGGGCGCTGCCGGGATCTGCCGGTCAAAGTGCTGCTGGATGAAATTGTCTATGCGGTTAAAACGTTCGCCAGAGGGACGCCGCAATCGGACGACATCACTCTAATGGCGGTAAAAATACCGGCATGCCCATGAGCCCCGTCTCTGTATCCAG
>CAZKQR010000131.1:0-10386 GCA_964554965.1 uncultured Cytophagia bacterium
AACTCTTCGCGCCGGTTGTCCTGCTTGATGACCCAGAGCGGTATGTCATCGACCTGCTCGCGGGTGGTAAAGCGACGCCGGCATTTCAGGCATTCGCGTCTGCGGCGAATGGTACGGCCCCCGTCCCGCGTGCGCGAGTCGATCACTTTGCTGTCGTGATAACTGCAGAAGGGACATCTCATGGCGGATCCTGGACAAAGGCCAACACGCAAATACGACTGATCTTACAACTTAGGAAAAATATCGCTTTTATCCAAGAAATTAATCAAAGCGCTTCCGCGTACAAGGGAAAGCGGCCGCAGAGCTCCTTCACTTCGCCGAGCACCTGCCGCTGGATCGCCGTATCGGCCAATTGGGAGAGCACCCGGTCGATGAATCCGGCGATCTGTCGCATCTCAGGTTCCCGCATCCCCCGGGTGGTCATGGCCGGAGTGCCCAGTCGAATGCCGCTGGTGACAAAGGGGCTCTGACTGTCGAACGGCACCATGTTCTTGTTGACCGTGATGCCGGCCGCTTCCAGAGCCTTTTCCGAATCCCGGCCGGTCAGACCGCGTCCGCTTAAATCCAGGAGCATCACATGCGTATCCGTGCCGCCGGAGACGATATGATAGCCGCGTGCCATCAACTCGGCGCTGAGCGCCTGGGCGTTGGCGACCACCTGCTGCTGATAGAGGGCGAATTCGGGCTGCAGGGCTTCGTGGAACGCCACGGCCTTGGCGGCGATGACGTGCATCAGCGGGCCGCCCTGAAAGCCGGGAAAAACGTTGCTGTCGATGATCTCTGAGACCAACTTGAGCTTTCCCTTGGGCGTGGTCACGCCCATGTCGTTTTCGCCATCCTGTCCAATCAGGATCATGCCGCCGCGCGGGCCGCGCAGCGTCTTGTGCGTGGTGGTGGTCACCGCATGACACCAGGGCAGCGGGCTGGGGATCACACCGGTGGCGATCAATCCCGCCGGATGGGCGATATCGGAGATCACCTTGGCGTTGATCCGGTCGGCGATGGCGCGAAACGCCGCGTAATCGATTTTACGGCTGTAGGCGCTGGCGCCGGTGATGATCATTTTCGGCCGCTCGCGCAGCGCTATGGTCTCCACCTGGTTCATGTCGATGAGGCCATCGCGGCCGACGCCGTAATGGACCATATGGAAAAATCGTCCGGAGAAATTGACCGGGCTGCCGTGAGTAAGATGGCCGCCGTGCGACAGATCCATGCCCATCACCGTGTCGCCGTGACGGACAAAGCTGAAATAAGCCGCCATATTCGCCTGCGAGCCGGAATGGGGCTGCACGTTAACGTGCTGGGCGCTGAACAGCTTTTTAGCCCGCTCGCGGGCCAGATTTTCCACCGTGTCCACATGCTCACAGCCGCCGTAATAGCGTTTGCCCGGATACCCCTCGGCGTACTTGTTGGTCATCACTTGACCCATCGCCTGCAGAACCGCCGGGCTGACAAAATTTTCCGATGCGATCAGCTCCAGCTTTTCGTTCTGGCGCACGAGTTCTTCGCCGATGGCGGCAAAGACCGCGGGATCGCTCTGCTGCAGTTGTTTCATGGTGTGGTCTACCTCTGCGTCAATTGATGAATTTTTTGCACCCGTTGTGCATGCCTGCCCCCCTCAAAGTCCGTGTGCAGAAACACGTCGATTATCTTTTCCGCTAGTTCCGGAGAGATCACCCGGCCGCCCAGGGCCAGCACATTGGCATCGTTATGTTTGCGCGCCATCTCGGCCATAAACTCGGAGCAGCAGAGAGCGGCGCGGATTCCGCGCACTTTGTTGGCGGTGATGGAGATGCCGATGCCGGTGCCGCAGATGATGATGCCCATGGTGCACTGCCCGGAGGCGACCGCCTGGGCTGCCGCATAGCCGTAATCCGGATAATCGACCCGCTCCTCGGAGCGCACCCCCAGATCCAGATACTCCAGCCGGTGGCGTTCCAGGTACTCCACCACGGCCTTTTTCAACCCAAATCCGGCGTGGTCCGATGCGATGGCGATAGACATGGGGTCTCCTTCAGCAAGGATGTTTGAAACAGGAGAGGTTCGGCGCTTAATTTCTGCCGGTCGCAAACCAGCGCTCGCGCCCCATCACACTGACAGAAAAGCGCAGGATCTTTTCCTCATAGAGAAAATGCGTTTGCTCCCCACGCAGGCCGAATTCCACCGCCATGTCCACGCGGCCGTTGTCCCGTTTGAAAGGCAAAGAAACGCCGGTGGTGATGAAGCGCTCGCTCACTGCGTCGCCGGCGGCATTGGTGTACGGCAGCTGTGCGTAATAGGCGCCAAAACGCCAGGCGATGCGCTGAGCGTAACGATCCGTGGGCCGGTTGCTCCGCAGATATTCCACGCCGCCGCCGATGCGCTGATAGTCCTTGAACGCCTCTCGCGAAGCGCCGTTGACCCGGTACGCGCTCCAATCCTGTTGATAGTAATCCAACGCCCACACGGTCTTGGCCAGAGACAGCGAAACGCCGAAACCAAAGGCGCTTGGGTAATGAATGGTCCCTTCGGGCAAAGTCTGGGAAAAACCACTGCTGGCCGAGATGTCGGTCTTTTGCTTGAGATCGCTCCCGGTCTTGTAGACCAATCCCACGCCCAGGCGCTGCACCGGTTTGAGCAGCATGCCCAGATCATAGGTGATGCCGGAGAGATGGCTGTTGTACTGGTCGTCGGAATTGACATAGCCCGAGGGCACAAAAGTGTATTTCCACTCTTCTTTGACGGTGCCGAAATTAAAATTGATCAGACCGGCGACCATCACCCGGTCTTTCAGGTTGTACTGCAATCCCAGACTTCCGGCGGACAAGCCGCCGTTGCCTTTGATGATCTGGGAATAGGCCAGCGTGTCAGCCTTGAGCTCGGCCTCGAGCATATACCGGCTAATGGTCAACGGCCGCAGCAGGCTGATGAACGTGAGTTGGTTTTTCAGCGGAAACATAAACTGCACGCCCGCGGCATTCCCGTTGGCGGTCTGCACATCGCCGAGCGGGCTGGCGCTTTGCACCCATTCATAGTCGAACTGCACTCCCAGGCAGGTGGCAACGCCTGTGTGATTGGCCGCCGCATTCATCGTGTTAAGGGCAAAGGGATCCACGATCCCGATGCCGGCGCCGCCCATGCCGGTGGCCTTTTGCGAAACATAATATCTGGGCACACCGAGACCAAAGGAGGAGTAATAGGAATCCGCCCGGGCGGGACGCCATGCGGCGGTCGCCAGGACGGCGCTGAGGAACAAGATTTTCTTTATACGAGATGCAAACATATCAGACTCGAATGTTAAAACTTGGTGGTCGGCGGTATGGAATAGGTGATTTCAATTTTAGGCGTATAATCCGGCTGATCCACGCCGGTGTACAGGCTGATGCGGGCGGCGTCGACGCCATAGGAACCGGTCAGCAGCATGCCATAGTTGGGCGGTTTCTGCAGCACCCAATTCTGCACCAGAGTGGCCATCGCCCGGGTCGCTGTGGTTCCGGAGAACACCAGCTGGGATTGGTCGGCATACGCATAGCCTCGCGGATAGGTGGTGAGCGTGTCGGCGGTCAGCGTGGCCGGCTGCCAGAGCGAATCGTTGACCACCGCGTTGCAGGTGATCGCCAGGCCGCCCTTTGGCAGTGCGCCGGCCGCTTGATCGATCTGCAGCGTGAGCAGCGCGTGATGGATCGTGGCGTTTCCGGGCAGGCTGCTCAGGTCAAAGCGCAGCAGGGAGCGATAGCCTGCGGCATCATCGATCAACAGCCGGTCCGGACGCGGCTCCAGGGTGGCTGCGTTCGTCGCCCCCTGGTGAATCAGCAGACTGGCGTCTTTGGAGATGGTGCTGACAACGGTATCGAGAACGCCGGCGCGGGTGGTGTAGATGAAGCGGCCATAGCCGACGGAGGTGTCGCTGTCGCTGGAATTCAGAATGGCCATAAAATCAGCCTGGTTGAATTCCACCAGCACACCAAAATTTTTGCTTGAATTGCGGATCCATCCGTCCACCGCGGTGGTGTCCAGAGAAAAGGAGAACCAGCCGGAATCAGCAGCCGGAACCTCAAAGCGGCCCCATTCGACCGCCGGATCGTAGTGATCCTTGGCTTTTTCCCAGACCACTTCGGATTCCGTCCATTCAGCGGTGACCGGGCGGACGATCGCGGACAAGGCCGTGCCGTCGCCGGACCGGCTCACCTGGTGAAGGAACACGGTGGCGGAGTGGACGTTCGCGGTGTCGATAGCGGTCAGGCCGGAAAACTGCAGCAGCATGAAAGAGCGGGTGTCGGCGAACCGGCCGAACAGCAAAGTGGGGACCAGTCCGGCGGCCGGCGCGGTCCAAAAACGGCCGCTGTCGACCGCGCGCAGCTCTACGGTTTTCAGTTCCCCTTTGGTGGCGCGCTGCAGATCATCAAAGCCGCTGGGCAGCGGTTTGTCGTGCGTGCACCCGGCAGCGAGAAGCCCTGCCGCCAGGCCTATTGCAAGTAGTGGTTTCATTACCATCCTGATACGCGGTTAAATGACTCGAGGGGCCTGCTGAAAGCGGGCTTCCGGCGACCGAGAGCGAATCCGCTGGGATCCGTTCTTTTTAACTCCGGCAGGGCCGTAAAAGATTCCATTAATGTAAAAAGAAATTAGATGAAAGTAAACAAGTTTGGCGTTCCGGCCCCGCCCTTGCACACTAACAAAAAGGGCAATCGAATCGATTGCCCTTGAAAAATGCGGTCGTCGCGGGGAGGGTTATTTCTCTTTTTCTTCGCGGCTTTCCTGCTTATCGCTCTCTTTAGCGGCTGCCTCGGCTTGTTTCTGCTGCTGCTTTTTCTTCTCCTGGCGTTTCTGCCGCTGTTTCTCGATCTTTTCCATTTTCAGGTTTTCATAGCCCACCAGTTCGAAAATGGACATATCGGCGTTGTCGCCGCTGCGGTTGCCCAGCTTGACGATGCGGGTGTAGCCGCCGCTGCGCTCGGCAAATCTGGGCGCGATCTCTTCGAAGATCTGTTTGACCAGGTCTTTATCCCGGATGGTGCGCAGGACTTCGCGGCGCGCCGCCAGATCGCCTTTTTTCGCGAACGTGATGATGCGTTCGACCGTGGTCCGGGCTTCCTTGGCCTTCGGCGTGGTGGTGATGATGCTCTTGTGTTCAAAGAGGGCCAGGGCCAGGTTCGCCAGGGTGGCTTTCTTATGGCTATGAGTGCGGCCGAGCTTGCGGCCTGATTTTTGGTGTCTCATGAATTCAATCCTTCACGTCTGTCGTTGATAGGCATGGGGCGGTCTGACTAGTCATCCCCTTTGCGCAAATAGCTGTCCACATCCATGCCGAAGTGAATGCCTTTTTCTTCCAGGATCTTGGAAAGTTCAGAGAGCGATTTGCGGCCAAAGTTGCGGAACTTGAGCATCTCCTGTTCGTCGCGCCGCACCAGATCGCCGATGGTTTTGATGTTCGCGGCCATCAGGCAGTTGTGCGAACGCACGGACAGTTCCAGCTCATCGACCGTCATGCGCAACAGTTTGCGGATACGGATGGCCTCTTCGTCCACCTCAGCCGGCTCCTCTTCCTGAGTGTCGATGTCAAAATTGATAAAGAGCTGAATATGATCGCGCAACAGTTTGCCGGCAAAGCTGAGGGCGTCGTCCGGTGTAATGCTGCCGTCGGTGGTGATCTCCAGAATCAGGCGTTCGTAGTCGATCTTTTGCCCGACGCGGGTGGTCTCGACGTTATAGGTCACGCGGACGATGGGGGTGAAAACCGAATCGATCGGGATCGTGCCCAGGGGCATATCCGGCTGCTTGTTCTCTTCGGCCGGCACATAACCGCGTCCGCGGCCGATGCGCAACTCCATGGTGAAATCGGCGTCGGCATTGAGGGTGGCGATATAGAGATCAGGGTTGAGCACTTCAAAATCGGTCGATTGGCCCTGGATGTCGGCGGCGGTGACGATTTTGGGTCCCTTGAGCGGAATCAGAACCCGATCCGGCCGCTTGTCGATCAATTTCATCCGAACCTGTTTGAGGTTGAGCACGATTTCGGACACATCTTCTTTCACGCCCGGGATCATGCTGAACTCGTGCAGAATGTTATCCACCCGGAACAGGGTGATGGCGGCACCGGGAATGGATGAGAGCAGGACGCGTCGAAAGGCGTTACCGATGGTTACGCCGAAACCGCGCTCCAACGGTTGCACGATGAATTTTCCATAGGTGTTGCTGTAGGTCGATTCATCTAATTCGATGCTTTCCGGCATCTGAAAACTTGGCAAAGCCATTTAACACTCCATTGGTTTATGAGGTACGGGTCGACCCGGAACAATCCACGATCACTTACTTGGAGTACAACTCGACGATCAGTTTCTCGTTGACATTGGCCGGGATGGCGTCGCGGGCCGGAATCTCCAGCACCGTGCCCGACATGGCGGCTTTGTCCAGAGATAACCAGGACATCATCTTGCCTTCGCGGATCTTTTTCATGCTGCTGTGGATCGCTTCCAGCTGACGGCTTTTCTCACGCACCTTGATCTCGTCGCCGGCCTTGACCTGGTAGGAAGGAATGTCGACCAGCCGGTTGTTGACGGTGAAGTGACGGTGCCGTACCAGCTGCCGCGCTGCGGTGCGCGATGAAGCGAACCCCATGCGATAGACGATGTTGTCCAGCCGGGTTTCCAGCAGTTTGAGCAAGTTTTCGCCGGTGATGCCTTTCAGCCGTTCGGCATTTTCAAAATAGATGTGGAACTGTTTTTCCAGCAGACCGTACATGCGTTTCACTTTTTGTTTTTCGCGCAACTGGACGGCATATTCAGATTGTTTGAACCGTCGGGTTCTTCCGTGTTGACCAGGGGCATAGCCTTTTTTCTCAAAAGGGCATTTATCCGAAGCGCACTTGGACCCTTTAAGAAAAAGTTTCATGCCTTCGCGTCGGCACAGTTTACAATCCGCTCCAGTTAATTTCGCCATACCGTGGAACCTCCTTGATCAAAAGCGCTCCGAGGCGCTCCATCCTCTTTAGGGTTAAAAAAATTGTACCTTTATACGCGTCGGCGTTTCGGGGAACGGCAGCCGTTATGCGGAATCGGCGACACGTCCTTGATCGACGTGATCTCCAGCCCGGCGGCCTGCAAAGAACGCACCGCGGCTTCGCGACCGGCGCCCGGCCCCTTGACCAGCACTTCCACCCGTTTGAGTCCCAGATCGATCGCCTCTTTGGCGGCGGCTTCCGCAGACATCTGGGCGGCGTAGGGCGTGCTCTTGCGCGAGCCCTTGAATCCGCTGCGTCCGGAGGTCGCCCAGGAGATGACATTCCCGTACGCATCGGTCAGAGTGACGTTGGTGTTGTTAAAAGTCACCTTGATGTGGGCGACGCCGTTCGCTTCCACCTTTTCACGTTTACGGCCGGTTTTTTTCTTCGGATTAGCCAATGCTCACCTCATCAAATTAAGCTGTTGCTGTCGGTTTCGTCTTTCTTCTGATTGCTCCGCCGCCGCGTTTACCGCGCCGCGTGCGCGCGTTGGTGTGGGTTCGCTGTCCCCTGGAGGGCAGGTTCCGGCGATGGCGCATGCCGCGATAGCAGCCGATGTCGATGAGACGTTTGATGTTCATCTGAATTTCGCTGCGCAGCGCGCCTTCCACCTTGTACTCATTGGCGATGATATCGCGAACCTTGGCAATGTCGTCCGGCGACATATCTCGAACATGCGTATCCGGATTAACGCCTGCCTTGCTCAAAATCTTTTGCGAAGAGGTTAAGCCGATGCCGTCAAGATAGGTGAGGGCAATTTCGATGCGTTTGTCACGCGGTAGATCAACACCTGCAATACGAGCCAACGTAGTCTCCTTTTAGATAATAGTCCTTAACCCTGACGTTGCTTGTGTCTGGGATTTTTCTTACAGATGACGCGAATAGTGCCCTTCCGTCGGATAATCTTGCATTGTTCGCAGATCTTTTTTACTGAAGATCTCACTTTCATGACAACTCCTCGTCCCTTTGACTTATTTAAAACGATAAGTGATGCGGCCGCGCGTCAGATCATAGGGCGACAACTCGACCGTCACCTTATCCCCCGGCAATATCTTGATGAAATGCATGCGCATTTTTCCGGAGATATGCGCCAGTACCTTATGTCCGTTTTCCAGCTCTACGCGAAAGGATGCATTGGGCAGCGTTTCCAGAATCGTTCCGTCGATTTTAATGGAAGCTTCTTTTGGCATACAGAATCTAGATCCCTTCGGTTAAAATGATCGCGCCGTTCCGTGTGACGACCACGTCGTGCTCAAAGTGCGCAGAGCAGGAGCCGTCCTCCGCCACCACCGTCCACTGGTCGGCCAGCGTGCGCACCTCATAGCCGCCGGCGTTGACCATGGGCTCGATGGCGAACACCATCCCCTCTTTCAACCGCGGTCCGCGGTGCGGTTCGCCGTAATTCGGAATCTGCGGCGCCTCGTGCATCGACCGGCCGATGCCGTGACCCACCAGGTCGCGCACCACCGAAAAGCCGGCCTTCTCCACGTGCTGCTGCACCGCGTGGCCGATGTCCGAGAGCCGGTTGCCCTCCGCCGCCTTGGCGATGCCGTGGTACAGCGCCTCCCGCGTCACCTGCATCAGCCGCTGCTTTTCCGCGGAGATGGCGCCCACGGCAAAGGACTTGGCCGCATCGCCGTACCAGCCGTTTTTCTCAACGCCCACATCGACGCTGATGATCTGGCCTTCCTGCAGCGCCCGGTCGCCCGGGATGCCGTGCACCACCTCTTCGTCGATGGAGGTGCAGATGTTCGCCGGATAGCCGTAAAAGCCCTTGAAAGCAGGCCGGCCGCCGGCCTTTTGGATAAATTCAGCGATGATCCGGTCCAACTCTTCGGTCTTTAACCCCGGTGCGATCAGGGATTCGGCCAGGTTGATGGCCTCGACCACAATCCGGCAGCTTTCTTTCAATCCTTCGATGTCGGCTGCACTTTTGATGGTGATCATATCGTCCTATCGCACCAGCGGCGCCACCAGGTCGTCCATCTCCCGATGGATCCGGTCAAGCGAGGCATCGCCGCGCAGAATGGCCAGCTTGTTCTGCTTTTCGTAATAGCCCTTTAGCGGCGCGGTTTTCTCTTCGTACACTCTGAGGCGGTTCAGCACCGTGGCCTCGGTGTCGTCGTCCCGCTGAATGATGCGTCCGCCGCAATCGGGACAGACCAGGTCCGCCGGAGGCGGATTGGAGATCATATTAAAAATCTTGCCGCACCGGCTGCAGGTGCGCCGGCTGGTCAGTCTGGTCAGGATGATTGTTTCCGGCACATCGAAAAGCATCACCAGTTGAATGCCGTCTTTTCCCAGCATGGCGTCGAGTCCGGCGGCCTGTGCCAGCGTGCGCGGAAAGCCGTCGAGGATGTAACCCCGGCCGCAGTCCGGCTGCGCCAGCCGTTCCCGCATCAGCCCGATGATAATGTCGTCGGAAACCAGTGCGCCGCTCTCCATGATCGCTTTGGCCTGACGGCCCAGCTCGGTGCCCTCCTGTACGGCCTTGCGCAGCATGTCGCCGGTGGAGATCTGCGGAATGGCGTATTTCTCACACAGATAGACCGCCTGCGTACCTTTGCCGGCGCCAGGAGCGCCTAAGAAAATCAATCGCATCGCCTGCTCCCGTTGCCGCGTTAGAACCGTTTCCGGCCGCGAATCTTACCGCTCTTGAGGAATCCGTCGTAATGACGCATGAGCAGATGCGACTCCACTTGCTGCAGCGTATCCAGCGCCACGCCGACCACGATCAGCAGCGACGTGCCGCCGTAAAAACTGGCGAAAGAGTAAGAGACATTGGCCAGCTTGGTAACGATGGACGGGATGATGGCGATGATCGCCAGAAAAATCGAGCCCGGCAGCGTGATACGCGTCAAAATATGATCGATGAACTCGGAGGTCTTTTTGCCCGGACGCACGCCCGGAATAAAGCCGCCGTACTTTTTCATATTGTCCGCCACATCCACAGGGTTAAAGGCGATGGCGGTATAAAAATAGGTAAAGAAGACGATCATGGTCCCGTACATCAACCAGTAGAACATGGACTGATAGTCGAACAGCGCATTGATCGACTGCATGAAATCGCTGTTGGGAAAAAACTGGATAATGGTTTGCGGAACGAACAGAATCGATTGCGCAAAGATGATCGGCATCACGCCGGCGGTGTTTACGCGCAGCGGAATGTGCGTGCTCTGACCGCCGTAAACTTTGCGGCCGACCACTCGTTTGGCGTACTGCACCGGGATCTTGCGCGTGCCCTGGGTCAGCAGCACCGTGCCGGCCACGGTCAGTACGAACAGGCCCCAGAGAACGGCCTCCACCAGCAGACTGCGGTTGCCGGCGATGACCTGCTGCACTTCGTCAAAGATCGAGTTGGGAAAGCGCGCAACGATGCCGATAAAGATGATCAGCGAGATGCCGTT
>CAZKQR010000132.1:0-10286 GCA_964554965.1 uncultured Cytophagia bacterium
CGGCTGAACGC
The DNA here is from genome assembly GCA_964554965.1 of uncultured Cytophagia bacterium. Lineage (GTDB taxonomy): Bacteria > Zhuqueibacterota > Zhuqueibacteria > Residuimicrobiales > Residuimicrobiaceae > Anaerohabitans. The sequence continues at coordinate 12 of CAZKQR010000132.1, forward strand.
ACAGCGCAGCTATGGCGAGGACGTCATCGGCCGCATCTCCTACGCCGCCACCAGCCGCGAACACACCCTGCGGCTGCAGCGAGCGGTGATCGACCTGCTCAATGACAGCATTGCGGAGATGTGCAGCGCGTGCAACGTTCAAGCCCGGCAAATCTATCAGGTGGTCATTGCCGGCAACACGGTGATGCAGCATCTGCTGCTGGGTCTGGACGCAAAGTATCTTGCCCAGATGCCCTATGTGCCGGTTTTCCGGCGCAGTCAGAAACGCCTGGCCGCGGACCTCGGTCTGGCCCTGCACCCGGCCAGTCAGATTTATTTCATGCCGGTCATCGGCCGGTTTGTCGGCGGCGACACCAGCGCCGTGCTTTTATCCCTGGCAGAAAAGCAGACGGGCGTTTGGTTGGCTGTGGACATCGGCACTAACGGAGAGATGATCCTGGCCAAAGACGGCCAATTCTGGAGCACTTCGGCGGCCGCGGGTCCGGCCTTTGAGGGCGCGGCCATCGGCCAGGGCATGCGCGCCGGGGAAGGCGCCATCGACCGCGTCTCCTGGCATGGCGGCCGCTGGGATGTCCATGTCATCGGCAATGTGCCGGCCACCGGCATCTGTGGCTCCGGACTGATCGATGCCGTCGGTGCGCTGGTTCAAGCCGGCTGCCTTGATTTCACCGGCCGCCTGCAGCCCGATGGCGCACGACCGATCATCCGCAGTGAGGATCAGAGCGAAATGATCAGCCTGAGCGGCCCGGCCGGCGGCGAGGTGAGGCTGTCGCAAAAAGACATCCGTGAGGTGCAGCTGGCCAAGAGCGCCATCGCCTCAGCCATTCAGATCCTGTTAAAGACCGCCGGCGTCGGTATGGAGGAACTGGATGCCCTGTATCTGGCCGGCGCATTCGGCCAGTACATTCGCAAGGACATGGCGGTGGCCATTGGACTGCTGCCGGCTATCCATCTTGAAAAAATCCATTTCATCGGCAATGCGGCCTATGTGGGCGCAGAGCTGGCGCTTCGTTCCACGATAGAACGCGCGTGGATAGAACGGATGGCCGGCCGGGTGCAGTACGTGGAGGTGGCGGGCGACCCAGAGTTTCAAACCATATTCAGCGATCATCTGTTTTTTCCAACCAGCGACCAGCCGGTGTAATCCGCCGGCCGGGTTAACGACGAGCACGAGCGGAAGGACCCTATCCATGTTGAACGAGAAACTTGATCAAGCGGTCGCCATCCTGAACGAGCAGCAGATCGATGCCTGGCTGATCTTTGTGCGCGAGACCTCCGCCACGCCCGATCCAATCATGGATGTGATCGTCGGCGCTTCGGTGGTCTGGCCGGCCGCTTTTCTGGTGAGCCGCAACGGCGCCAAAGCGGCGTTCGTCGGCGCCATCGATGCCGCGGGCGTTCAAATGCGGACGCCGTTTCCGGTGGAGTCCTACAAGACCACGATCAAAGACCCTCTGCTTCAGCTGTTGCAGCAGCTGGATCCGCAGACCATTGCCATCAACTATTCGCGCGATGATGTGATGGCCGACGGCCTGACCCATGGCCTGTATCTGATGCTGTGCGATTATCTGCAGGGGACGCCGTACCTCCAGCGGCTGGTCTCCAGCGAAAAGATCATCGCCTCGCTGCGCGGACGCAAATCCAAGGGTGAACTGCAATCCATTCGCGAGTCGATCGCAGAGACGCTGGATATTTTCAACAAAGTAACCGGTCACCTGCGGCCGGGGCTCAGCGAACAGGATGTGGCCGAGGTGGTGAATCAGGAGCTGCGGCGAAAAGGGCTGACGCCCGCCTGGGGAGCGGACCATTGTCCCTCCGTCTTTACCGGCCCGGATACGGCGGGCACCCACGCAGGGCCCACGGCGCGTAGAATTGAACCCGGCCATGTCATCAATATGGATTTCGGCGTGTGCAAGAACGGCTATGTGGCGGATCTGCAGCGAACCTGGTATATCCTGCGTCCTGGTGAAAAGCAGGCGCCGGCTCACGTGCAGCGCGGATTCGACGTCATTCGTCAGGCCATTGAAAAAGCCGCTGCCACGCTGAAACCCGGCGTCGCGGGCTGGGTTGTGGATGCCGCGGCGCGCGATCATATCGTTCAGGCAGGCTATGAGGAATATCCGCACGCTCTGGGTCATCAGGTGGGCCGCAGCGCTCACGACGGCGGCGGTCTGTTGTCGCCCAAGTGGGATCGCTATAAAAATTTGTCCTTTTTGCCGATTGAGCAAGGGCAGGTGTACACCATTGAACCGAGGCTGACGGTCGCAGGTCACGGGGTGGTGACCGTGGAGGAGATGGTGGTGGTCACGGGCGACGGCTGTGAGTTTTTGTCCACGCCGCAGCTCGAGCTCATGTGTGTGGGGGGATGAGGATTACCGCTGGAACAGGCGGAAAAGCAGGTCTGAGACTGTCTAAATAGAACCGAAAGCCGCTGACGCATGCAGTACCAGGCGGTGCAGCCCCGTCAGGGGCTGCACCGCTGTTTTTACATCGACCGATTTTTCAACCAGCGGTATGCAACCGTGTGATAGAGCACCAGGGCCGTGCCGCCAAAGAGAGCGGCAAAAGCGGCCGTATACTCCTCCCGCGCGTCCGGCATCATCTGGCCGATAAAAAAAGCCAGGCCGATGGCGATGAGCACCATTCCCCATTTCAGTGCACCCGGGACCTGGGCTTCAGCGGTCCTTTCGAACAGAACCTTGGCCTTATCGTCCACCAGCCCCTTTTCGATCAACAATTTGCGCGTTTTGTAGTCCAGCAGAATCCGCCAGGCATAGGCGAACGAACCGAATATCATGATCGGCACAACAATATCTTCGATCATAGGTTTCTCCTTCTTGGATGGGTGTGTTGGCTTCTGTCTTATTCGACCGATCACGGCCAAAAAGGTTGCAGGGCGAAGAAAAAAAAAGTTGACGTGCAACTATTTCCTTTCCAATCGGTCTAATGAACTATGAGCGAAGCAGAGGATAGATTGCTGGTGGAGACCGTCCTGTCCGGGGATCCGTACGCATTTAGGCCGTTCATTCTCAAGTATCAGCGACTGGTCGGAACCATCGTCAGCCGCATGGTGGCCAACCGGGCGGACCGGGAAGATGTGGGGCAGGATATTTTCCTCAAACTGTACCGGCACCTGGCCTCGTTTCAATTCAACGCAAAACTGTCCACCTGGGTGGCGACGGTCGCTTATAACACCTGTCTGCATTATCTGCAGAAGAAGCGCCTATCGCTGCTGGCGGACATGCAGCAGGGCGAGGAGGCAGACCCTTTTGCGGCGGTGGCCGACGCTCTGCCTGATCCGGCCCGGCGTTATGAGGCTGAGGAATTGCGTGAGCGAATCCAGCGCGCCATCGCCGGCCTGCCGCCGGTGTATGCGACCGTGCTCTCGCTCTATCATATGCAGGAAATGAAGTATCAGGAGATTGCCCAAGTGATGCAGTTGCCCGAGGGGACTGTGAAGAGCTATCTGTTTCGCGCCCGCAGCAGAATCAAGCGACAACTGGCTGGTCTGCAGGGCGAGGAGGAGTTATGAACAGCCGGCATCTGAACGATGAACGAATGCAGGATTATCTGGACGGCAACCTCACCGCGGCCGAGAGAGCCGAGGTGCACGGCCATCTCGCCGACTGCGGCGAATGCCGTCAGCAGATGGAGTGGCAGCAAAAGATCTATGCCGCATTGAACGCCGAAGAACCGGAGGTTTTTACCAATCAGTGGCAGGACCGCGTGCTGCAGGCGATCGATGGGGAGTCGCTGGGTTTTTTGCACCACCAGCTGTGGCAGGTGTTTGCCGGCGCGGCTGTGGTTCTGGGGCTGTTAAAGGTCAGCAGCCTGTTTATGGACTATGGAAGCTTTGTCCAGGCTTTTCGCAGATCGTTGCTTTCTTCCCTGCGTTTAATTTTTGCCGGATTCGATTCAATCGACGCACTGGCCGTGCGGCTGCACAGCCTGTCGCCTCATCTGCCCCTGATCGCCTCGATCGTCGCAGCAGTGATTTTTATTCTTCTCCTCGACCGGCTTCTCAGCAAGGCCCGCCTGCGAACGATGGTCACCGGCAAATAGCACGCGGCCGCAGCGTGGGCTAAAACCAGGGTTTGAGTGAATCCCAGGATTCCTGCAAGCCCTGCGACAGCACTTTGGTATGGCCGGTGACCGGCATAAAGTTGGTATCCCCGTTCCAGCGCGGCACGATGTGAAAGTGCAGGTGATCGTCGATGCCTGCGCCCGCGGTTCTCCCCAGATTCATGCCGATGTTGAATCCATGCGGTCTCATCTGTTGCGTCAGAATGGTCGTGCAGCGGCCCAGCAGAGTCATCATCTCGCTCTGTTCCGCCGCGGTCAGGGCAGCCAGGTCGGCCGAATGGCGGTAGGGCACGACCATCAGATGGCCGTTGTTATAAGGATAAAAATTCATGATGACAAAGCAGCCGGCGCCGCGATGGAGGATCAGGTTCTCCCGGTCCCGGTCCTGCTTCGGCTTGTCGCAGAAAATGCAGCCGCTCGATTTCTCCTGCCGTATATACTCCATGCGCCAGGGCGCCCACAGTTTTTTCATTCTCTTCCTCTTTGTTCAGTTTGCCGGCCGATAAGGTCTGCGGCTTAATAAAAAAAAAGCACACCGCTTTTCCAGCCGAGAGAAAAGGATGTGCTTGGACAAGAGAAGGCATCCTGCGCTGCACGAATGCCAAGGCAACACGGCGGTCATCCCGTCAACCAAGAAGCGCAGGACCTCCTGCGCTTCCCGGCTTGCAGGTCTATTGTTTTTCCGCCTGAGCTTCCTGGATGACTTTGACCTCGACCTCTTTGGGCATCGGATCATAGTGGGACAGCTTTCGCGTATAGCTGGCGCGGCCTGAGGTCAGAGAGCGCAGGGTGGAGGCATAGTTATGCAGCTCGGCCAATGGAACTTTGGCTTTGACCATCTGGAACCGACCGCGCGCCTCGATGCCGAGGATGCGGCCCCGCCGGCTGTTGAGATCGCCCATAATGTCGCCCATGCTCTCCTCCGGACATTTCACCTCGATATCGTAGATGGGCTCCAGCAGGATGGGCTTGGCGGCGGTGATGCACATCTTGAACACTTCGCGGCCGGCGATCTGGAACGCGATGTCCTTCGAGTCCACCGGGTGTTCCTTGCCGTCGTAGACAATGGCCTTGACGTCCACGATCTTGTGGCCGGCGATGGCGCCCTCATCCAGCAGCTGGCGCACACCCTTTTCGATGGAGGGGATGAACGGGCCGGAGATGGCGCCGCCGACGACATGGCTTTCAAACTCGAATCCGCCGCCACGCGGCATGGGTTCGATGCGCATCCACACTTCGGCGAACTGACCGGCGCCGCCGGTCTGTTTCTTGTGGCGGTATTTTTCATCCGCCTTGCTGGTGATGGTTTCGCGATAGGGGATCTTGGGTTTTTTCTGTTCCACTTCCACGCCGTAACGCTCTTTCAGGCGCTGGATGATGACCGCCAGATGGGTATCGCCCTGACCGGACAGCACCGTCTGTTTCAATTCGGGGTTGATCTCCACGGTAAAGCTGGGATCGGTCTCATGCAGCGTATGCAGGCCGGTAGAGATCTTGTCCTCATCGCCTTTGCTCTTGGGCGCCACCGCCACCTGCACCACGGGCTCCGGAAACTCGATGGCCTGCAGTTTGAGGGTCGAGCGTTTGTCCGCCAGAGTGTCGTTGGTGTGCGTGTTTCTCAGTTTCACCAGTGCGCCGATGTCGCCGGCTTTGAGCAGACCGATCTCTTTGCGGGTCTTGCCGGTGAGCTCGTAGATCTGGCCTATTTTTTCCGTAATGCCCTGGGTTGTGTTCGCCACTTCATCGCCCGATTTCACCTGGCCGGAATAGACGCGGATCAGCGACAGCTCGCCCACGTGCATCTCCGACAGCGTTTTGAACACAAAGGCGCTGAACTGGGGCGCGGTCAATTCCACTTTAACTTCTTTGCCGGCGCTGTCCGCGGCAAAGACAGGGCCGCGATCCGCCGGCGAAGGGCCATAACTGCCGATAAAGTCCAGCAACGGCTGGATGCCGTAATTTTTGGACGCGCTGCCGCAGAGCACCGGATAGATTTTGCACGCCGCAATGCCGCCGGCCAGACCCTTGTTGATCTCTTCTTCGCTCAACTCGCCGGCTTCAAAATATTTTTCCAGAATGGCGTCGTCGCTCTCGGCGATCTTTTCGATCAATGCGCCGCGCATCGCCTTGGCTTTGTCGAGCAAGTCTGCGGGAATCTCTTCGACCTTGGTCTTGCCGCTCTGATCGGTGAGGAAGGTGATTTTTTTCATCGACAGCAGATCGATCACACTGTCGAACCCCTCAGCCTCTTGGACCGGGAATTGCGCGGCCACCACGCTGTTGCCATAGCTCTCCTGCGCCTGGCTCAGCGTCTGTTCAAAGTTCGAGTGTTCCCGATCGACCCGGTTGATGAAAAACAGACGCGGCAGTTTATATTTATCGCATATTTCCACCACCGTCTCCGTGCCCACCTCCACGCCGGAGTAGGCGTCCAGCAGGACCACCGCCAGGTCGCTGACGCGCATACCGCAGAGCACTTCCCCCATAAAGTCCGGGCGTCCGGGCAGGTCCAGTATGTTGATCTTGTTCTTTTTCCAGTCCATGGTTATCAGTGCGGAGCTGATGGATATTTTGCGTTCAATTTCATCGCTGCGATAATCGGATACGGTGGTTCCGTCGTCCACACGGCCGAATCGGGTGGTGAGGCCGGCGGAAAAAAGCATGGCCTCCACCACCGTCGATTTGCCGGTGGACTGATGCGAAACGAGGCAGATATTGCGGATGTCACTGGGACTAAAATCTTTCACATCGTCCTCCTGTTGTCAACGCACACGTCTGCGCGTCCTTTGGATGGTTAAGAGTATATTATGAAATGGTCTGGTTATTTCGATCCTTTCGGCCCCCGGTGCCCGGTCGCCGCCCGTTTGCGCAGCTGATATTTCAGCACGCGTCCGGTGGGACTCTTGGGCAGTTGATCGCAAAACTCGACATAGCGCGGTGATTTGTAAAAGGGCAGATTGTTGCGGCAAAAGTCGATCAGCTCTTCCGAACCGCAGGTGCCGCCGGGTTTGCGCACCACGTAGGCTTTGACCTCTGATCCCTGCACGGAATCCGGCGTCGCCACCACCGCCACTTCGGCCACTTCGTAATGCTGCTTGAGGATCGCCTCCACCTCAAAGGAGTAAATATGAAAGCCGCCTTTGATGATGATGTCGTCCTTGCGCTCTTGAATAAAGAGATAATGGTCCTCGTCCAGATAGCCCATATCGCCGGAGAACAGCCAGCCGTTTTTCAGCCGTTCCACCGTCTGTTCGGGATAGCCGTAATAGCCGGTCATGTTGCTCGGACTGTTGATCCAGATCTCGCCGATCTGATTGGGCCGCAGGGGTGCGCCCTGTTCATCGCGAATCTGGATGTCGACGCCGATCAACGGCAGGCCGACGGATCCGATTTTACGATCCAGGTTCAACCGGTGGGCGCTGACCAGCGGCCCGGCCTCGGTGAGGCCGTAGCTTTCCAGGATCAGGGTGTTGAATTTGGATTCAAAGGCGTGCAAAACCTCTGCCGCTAGATAGCCGCCGTAGCTGAGGCAGAGCTTGAGCGAAGGCGTTTCCGCAGGCCCTTGCGCGCACTCGGCCAGAGCGCGGAACATGCCCGGCGCGGCCGCAAGAAAGGTCACCCGGTTGGCCGTGATCATTTCGATCACCGTAGAGGCGACGAACTTGGGCGCCAGCACCAGCGTGGCGGCGCTGATAAACACGGCGTTCATCGCCAGCGTCTGTCCCAGCGGATGGAACAGCGGCATCACGCCCGCCACTTTATCCTCTGCGGTCAGGTGGAACATTTCACAGCAGGTCGTCGCGTTGCTCTCCAGCGCCGCGTGCGACAATTCGGCGCCCAGCTCCTCTTCCGCTGATCCCATGGTATAGCAGATTACAGCCGGATCTTGCTCTGCGACCGCACACGGCTCGGCCATCGGTAGAGATTGTGTGATCAGACGGGTCAGCGGCACACAGGAGGCGGGCATTTTGTCGCCGAGAATAATGACCTGCCCGCAGCCCGGACTTTCCTTGACCGCCTCCAGGATATGCGGCAAAAAGCCGGTCCATGAGATGATGGCTTTAGCCCCGCTCTGCTTGAGATAATAGGCCAAGGATTTCTCATGGCTCATGATGTTGAGCGGCATGGGTACAGCGCCGAGGTAGAGGGTGGCATAGTAACTGATGGGGAAGTGGGGCAGGTTGGGCAGCATGATGGCGACGCGGTCGCCCTGAGCGACCCCCAAGGAGTGCAGCCCCGCTGCGAGGCGTTTTACCGCCTCCAACAAACGTCCATATTCTATTTTTTGATCGCCGAACACCAGGGCGATCTGCTCTGGCATTTTGTTTGCTGATTTGACAAAATGTGATATGAGCGACGACAAATTTGAGTCCGTAGATTTATATTCTGGTAAGGGTGGTGTCCATCTTTAATCGTAAAAACCGCACAATTGCGTGAGAAAGCGATTGAATTTAACAGAAACGTTCTTTAAATTCATAGGTCGTGTAAGTTACTTCTAAAGAGCGAAAATGTCAAGAAATTTTTATTCTTTATAGGGTAAGGTGGATTATTTTGTTTAAGGGCGGCGGAAAAAACAACTTTCGGACCGGACGGCTGTTGGCCATTCTGGTTCTGCTCGGCATCATCACGGTGGGCCCGGGGCGGATGCTCCGCGCCGGGCAGACCGCCATCAACAAAATGGTCATTTTCACCATGGTGCTGGAAAAGATCGAGCGCTTTTACATCACGGAGCGCGATCCCAATGAGCTGATGGAACAGGCCATCAAAGGCCTGGTGTCGGATCTGGATCCCCACTCCAGCTATCTGCCGGCCGCGGAGTTAAGCGCCTGGAAGCGGCGCTCGCAGGGCTATTCGGGCGTCGGCCTGAATTACCGGGTTCAATCCGGCCGGCTGGTGGTCACCTCGGTGCTGAACAACAGCCCGGCGGCGGAGAAGGGCGTGCGCTCCGGCGACCAGATCCTGCGCCTGGACGGCAAAATGGTCGAGTTCCTCGAACCCGCGGACCTGGACGCCATTCTACAGGACGACAGCCGGCCCAGCGTGCAGTTGCAGATCGAGCGCTCCGGCAGCGGCCGCTTCATCGTGGAGCTGATGAAGCGGCATCTGGTTCTCCCCAGCATCGCCGCCGCCTTTATGATCACCGACTCTACCGGCTATATTAAAATCAACCGTTTCACCGAAGCCACCGCTGCTGAACTGGACCGTACCATGACGGAATTGGGACGGCAGGCGCCAAAAAGCCTGCTGCTGGATCTGCGCGATAATCCCGGCGGCCTGCTGCTCAGCGCGGTGCAAACCGCCGATCGTTTTCTTCGGCCCGACCGCGTAATCGTCAGCACCGCAGGCCGCACCGGCGAGTCCTCCTCCCGGCATGTCTCCACCCACAACCGGAAATATCCGCCGTTGCCCATGATCGTTCTGGTCAACGAAGCATCGGCCAGCGATTCGGAAATTCTCGCCGCTGCTCTGCAGGAATGGGATCGAGCACTCATCGTCGGCCGTCCCACCTTTGGCAAAGGCTCGGTGCAGACGGAATACACCTTTCAGGACGGTTCAGCGCTGTTGCTGACCACCGCGGTTTATTTTACGCCGCTGGGACGATCCCTGCAGAAAATCAGAAACGATGAAGCCGGCGCCAAAAGCTACCGGACTCCGAAAGGCCGAATGGTGCAGGCCGAGGCCGGGGTTCATCCGGATGTGCTGTTGGATGCGGATCAACCCGCCATGTCCGAGACGTTGAAAAAAATCCTCATGGCGCCGCAAAATCCGCTGCTCCATTTTGTCGAATCCAAATCCTCCACGCAGATCTCTGCAGACGCGCTTTCGTTCTGCCGATATTACACGGTCAGCGAGACGATGCTGCATTCTTTTTATGATGCCATGAAACACGAGGGCTTTACCTTTTCCAATCGCGACCGTAGGCAGAACGATCAACTGGTCCGCTTTCTGCTCAAACGTGAGATCGCCGGCGTCAACTGGGGCGAAGAGGGGCGCGCCATGGTCACTGCTTTCAGCGATCAGCAGGTGCAAAAGAGCCTCACCTATTTGAACAAAGCTCGAGCTTTGACCTTTTAGGCCCTTGTGAGCTCTTTAAATTAACCGGTTGATTATCAAGTAATTGAAACGCTGAGGTGATGTCGAATAAAATTCACTTGATAAAATGATGGATTAATCGTATGTTTACTGGCCTGT
>CAZKQR010000133.1:0-10270 GCA_964554965.1 uncultured Cytophagia bacterium
AAAATATCGGCACCTATCACCACGACAAGATGAACTTTTGCCTGGTGTCCGGTCCACAGATCGGCACTTCCACTACCGGTGCGGATGGCACGGACGACGGTGGGAGATTTCTTCTCGATGAGGACATTGGCTATCATTATGATGCGGATAATCTGGGCGGCGGCGGCTGGTCGCCGGTCGGTTATTTGGGTCTGGCATTTTTTGAAAGTCCCGGCAACAGTTACGACGGCATTGATAACGATGGCGACGGCAGCCGGGGATCCGGAAAAATCATCACCGAAAGCATGTTCGCACCGGTGACTTTTAAAGTCGGCGATCCGGTCATTTTGACAAACTATACCACCTTCAGCCGCACCGTGGTCCCCATGCCGGCAGAAGGGGTGCATGTGGAATACATGAAAAGAGTGATCGAGTTCCACCCCGGCGAAGCACTGGTGGAAAAACCGAACAATCTGATCGATGATAATCTCAATGGCATTATTGATGAATGCAACGGTTATGTGTACGGCGAAGGGGCTGCCGGCATCAGAAACTATTTGTACGTCGGGTTGAAATACATCGATTATTTTACCGGGCAAGGACTTGATAATATCCTGATCGAAGAACGGCGCGATGATAACATGGATAATGATCAAGACTGGAATGTCCTCTTTGACGATGTCGGTCTGGACGGCAAAGAGCGAACACGCGATCTTGGTGAAGGAGACGGTCAACCCACTTCCGGAGCCGGCACCGATTTGCCCGGCGAACCGCATATCGATAAAACGGACATCGACGAATCGGATATGATCGGCCTCACGGCTTTCAATATCCACACGCCCTGGTCGATCTATCCGCTGAGCGACGATGAAGGCCTCTGGTATGCGACGTTACCCGGTTATCTGAACGCATCCGGACAGATCGGCGACACCGATATCATGGTGGGTTCCGGTTATGTTCCCTTAAAGCCCGGTCAGATCGAGCGATTTTCCATGGGACTGATCTATGGTTACGGCGATGAGCTGTTCAGAAATAAAAAATACGGCAAAGAGATCTATGATAAAAATTATAATTTTGCCAAAGCGCCCTATATTCCCAATGTTGAGGTCGTTGCCGGCGACAAGCGCGTCACCCTGTTCTGGGACGATTTTGCCGAGCAATCTCGGGATCCCATTCTGGGTTATGATTTTGAAGGATACCGTATTTATCGCTCCACAGACCCGAGTTTTAACGACATGAAGCCGATCACGGACGGATATGGTTCGATCGCCATGCGTGCTCCTTTGGCGCAATTCGATCTGGTCAACGACATCAAAGGATTCTCCCGAACGGATGTGAACGGCATCAAGTATTATCTCGGCAACGATACAGGCATTGTGCACAGCTTTGTCGATTCCAACGTCGTCAACGGTCAGCTCTATTATTATGCTGTAACGTCTTTTGACCGGGGCGATGATTCCTTGGGCATTGCACCCGCTGAATGCAACAAATACATCGAAATTGACGCCAACGGCATCGTCGACAAGGGGAATAACGTCATGACCGTGCGCCCGGAGGCTCCGGTCGCGGGATTTGTGGCGGCGAATTTCGATGGCGCCGCCATCAAGAAACTGCCGGGCAACACGGCCACGGGCTATCTGTCGTACAAAATCATCAATCCCGGCGACATCAAAGACGGGCATGTCTATCAAATTGCCTTTGAGGAAACGGTTTCGGGATATGAAAAATATCCGGCGACCAAAAATTTTTCGTTGACGGACGTCACGTCCGGGGAAACGCTGATTGATAAAAGCACAAATTTTTTTAGCGGAAATGAAACGCCGCAAATCGACGGATTTACCTTGGCCTTTCACAACAGCATCAAGTATCTGAACTGCAACGGTGCAAAATCCGGCTGGAGTCGACGAGGCATTATTCCTTTCTCCATTTATATCTTTGACCGCAGAATTCATCCGGTGCAATTTATGCTGGGTGATCTTCAGGTCATCATGGGCTCTGTTGGTATAGACACTTGTACCGCTTTTGTGTACGGCATCGAACAATTGCCGGCCATACCGGTCAATTTCACCATTTTTGACAAACTGTATAATAAAAAGGTGAGATTCGCATTTCGGGAAAAGGATGTCGTTAAAGGACAAGAGGGGATGTTCACCGCCCGGACGGTGGATGGATATTCAACAGATCAAATTTTCCTGCTGACCGATGACGCGCAAAAAGTCGGTTGGCAGATTTCCTACTCGACCTTGGCGAGCTACGACACCCTGAAGGCGCAGCCGGGCGACACGTTAAATATTTATATGAACAGACCCTATCTGGCCCATGACGTCTTCGAATTTACCGCTCGAAGTAACAGCGTGGATGAACGAATCGCCAAGGATCAGCTTGACAGGATCCGCGTGGTTCCCAATCCCTATATTGCGGCGAATTCCTGGGAACCACGGAATCCGTACAGCAATGGCCGCGGCTCTCGCGAATTGCATTTCACTCATCTGCCGAAAAAGTGCACCATCAAAATCTTTAACGTACGCGGGCAGTTGGTCAATGAAATCATTCATGATACGCCAAATTTGGAAAACGGCACGGAAATTTGGAACATGCAATCCAAGGATTTATTGGATATCTCTTACGGAATCTATATCTATCACATCGACGCAGGAGCGCTAGGTGAAAAGGTGGGCAGATTTGCCGTCATCAAATAGTCCGACAAGGTTTATTTTACTTGTCGCTGTCGTGCTGTTGAGCGTCGCCTCCTGCGTCCGTGAGCGAAACGGGATGGATCAGGACAACATACTGGTTCGCATCGGTGATAAAACCGTTTCCGTCGACGAATTTAGACGTCGGACCGAGTTCACGGTGCGGCCGATTTTCCCGGGCCAGAGTCCGGAAGCGCTTAAAAAGACCTGCCTGAACAATCTGATTATTGAAAAAATATTCAGTCTGGAAGCCGGCGATGACGCTAAACGGACGCGGAATGCCTCCTTTCAGGCTTTGATAAAAGGCATCAAAGAACAGGCCATGCGTGAACAATTGTATTATCGCGTGGCTTTTGACCAGGCGGTTTTGGATAGCAATGCAATAAAAAGAATGTATGCTCTGGCCGGTCACACCTATGAGGTGGAATATCTCGTGATGCCCCGGTCGCAAATGATCGGAGTATCTTCGTGCTCTCTCCGGGTCCTATTTGACCGTTTGAATCGATCAGCCGGCGGACCTTTTAAAAAAACCGTAAGCTATCGGGATCCGGAACATCCGGCTATCCATGCAGCATTATTCAGCAAACCGATGCCGCTCGATACGCTCGTCGGTCCGCTGCAAATCGAAGAAAACAGCTATATCATGATGAAAATTGTGAATTGGAAATTCGTTCCCGCCATCGGCGGCGAAGATAGCCGGACCAGATGGCGGCAAGTATCAGAGAAGATGAAACAAAACCAGGCGGATCGATTGTGGCGGGATTTTTCGCAAAAGACCATGAAAGGGAAGTCGATCCATTTTGATAAAACGGCTTTTAAGCAAGTGGCCGCGTTGTTTTTTTCCCTCAGACCGGCGACTGAGGATCAGGGACTGTCGCCTTTTTACCGGCCGTTCCAGCAGACCGAAGAGCAAATTCACGCGGTAAAAGCCATGGATGAGCTGGAATCGCTTCTGGACGCCCCTTTTTTCACGCTGGATGACAAAACCTGGACAGTAAGGGATTTTCGCAATGCATTAACCTCTCATCCTTTGGTCTATCGAACGCAGGAGATCACAGCCGAAAATTTCAAACAGCAGTTTACCTATGCGGTTGCGGATTTGGTAAAGGATCATTATTTGACCAGAGAGGGATACAAAAGGTCGCTGGACAAAGACAAAAAGGTGATCAGAACCGTGGGTATGTGGCAAGACGCCTATCTGGCCCTACATTTTCGCAACGAGTTGATGGCGAAAGCCATTGCAGCGGGAAAAGTCGACAGTACGGACAATTTGCAAAAATTGCGCTATTTTAATGGCGCCGTGCAAACATTAGTAAACAAATACAAAGAAAAAATCACTGTTGACAACCAAGAGCTCAATACTATTACTGTGACAGATGTGAACATGTTCGTCATGCAACCCCAGGCGCCCTTTCCGGTGGTAGTACCGGGTTTTCCGCAGTTTACCAGTAATGAGCGGCTGCATGAGGAAAGCAAGCCGGCGAATTGAGCAGGGCGTGAATAGCATTTCGACCCGGCAGGGATTGAAGGCAATTCGATGGATTTTCTCATGATCTGGGCATGCCCGAGATGCTCGTATCCAGGCTGAAGACAAAAGGCCTCAATCCGGATGATCCCCGAGTCATCGGCAATCTCCCACGACGGTCCTCTATCGTGTCAGGAGATTGTCACGCTCCATTCTGCACTCATCTCTTTGCCAACTCCAGTTCCTCGCAATGCCTTTTTCACGATCAGCCGGGGAATCTTTTCCCGAGCCAGCTGCGTTTTGATTTTCCCTGTAACCGCAACATCATGTATTCGTACACTATTCAGGGCCTCAATGATTCAGTAATGCCCATCACTTTTGCAGCAGATCGGAGCCCCCTCCAGGACCATCTGCATACGGTGGCGCTGTGAACCTTTGCGCCATTCATGTGGTTGGTTGTAAATCTGCATCGCCGGCATGGTACAGGACCATGTTGGCGGCCTGCCGCTTCGCCCGGACGGAATTGTGTCCGGACTCAAAACGGAGAGAAAATCATGAGGCTTAACAAATTTATACAGCAGCTATTCCGCAGCGAAACCTGGTGGGTGTGGTGGATCGCAGGATTCAAGCTGGCCTTGAATGTGGCCTTTCACGGCCGTTACGGCTACTTTCGTGATGAGCTCTATTACATCGCCTGCAGCGACCATCTCGCCTGGGGCTATGTGGATCAGCCGCCTCTGTGCGCACTGATCCTGGCGGTGACGCGCTGGCTTTTCGGCGATTCCCTCTACGCCATCCGTTTCGTGCCCGCCCTGGCCGGAGCCGGCGTGGTGGTTCTGGCCGGTTCCATGGCGCGCCTGCTGGGCGGAAAAAAATTCGCCCAGCTCCTGGCCGCAGCCGCGGCCGCGCTCTCCCCGGTCATCCTCGGCAACGCCGCACGCTATTACTCTCTCAACGCCTTTGATCTCTTTTTCTGGGCGCTGCTCGCCTGGATCGTGATCTGGATCATCGTCCAAGAGCGTCCTGATGGGTGGCTCTGGTTTGGTGTGGCCGCAGGAGTGGGTTTGCTCAACAAGTATTCCGTCGGCTTTCTCGTCGCCGGCCTTGGCGCCGGACTGCTGCTCACCTCGCAGCGGCGGCAGCTGCTCGACCGCCGCTTTTGGCTGGCCGCAGCGATCGCCCTCCTGCTCTTCCTGCCTCATATCCTCTGGCAGGTGAACAATAATTTTCCCTCACTGGAGTTCATGCGCCGCGCCGCCGGCGAGAAAAATGTGGCTTCGCCGCCCCTCGAGTTTCTCATCGGCCAGTTTATGCAGTCCGGATTCATGCAATCTACGCTCTGGCTGCTTGGACTGGTCTTCTTCGCCTTTCATCCCTCCGGCAGAAAAGTGCGGCTATTCGCCTGGGCCTATGTGCTGGTATTTGCCGTGATGATCCTCACCCACGCCAAGGTCTACTATCTCACCCCCATTTATGCACCGTTGATGGCCGCCGGCGCTGTGCTGTTGGAGCGGGTTCCCTGGAAAGGGGTGCGGCCGATTTTCGTGACTGCACTGGTTCTTCTGAGTGTGCTGGTAATGCCCTTTGCCATTCCGGTCCTGCCGGTGGAAAAGTTCATCAGCTACCAGAATGCCCTGGGATTGACGCCCAAACCGGAGGAGCATTCACCACTGGAGGAGTTGCCGCAGTATTATGCCGACATGTTCGGGTGGGAGGAGATGGTGGAGCAGGTTGCGGCGATTTACCGGCAATTGACGCCGGAAGAGCAAGCCGGGTGTGTGATCTATGTGCGCAATTACGGACAGGCGGGCGCCATCGATTTCTTCGGCCGCCGTTATGGACTGCCCCCTGTGCTCTGTCCGCACAACAATTACTGGCTGTGGGGGCAAAGCCGCCTCGATCAGCCCATGACCGTGGCTATTATCATGGGCGCCCACCGCACGACGGAGAAGAACCTGGCCGATCTGCAGGGGCCGGGCCGATTCACACACGTCGAACTGGCGGCGACCACGAACCATCCCTTTGCCATGCCCCATGAAACCGGCCGCCAGGTTTTTATCTGCCGCGGCCCGCAGTTCTCTTTTGCTCAGATCTGGGCCGATGAGAAAGAGTTCATCTGATAGACGGCTTGAGGTATGCACCGCCGGCAAAGTGGCCGAGTAGATAGTTCAAGTCGAAAATGCCTCAAAACGATCGCCTGGACATCATTGTTTTGTCTTTGCGAGCGCAGGCACAGCGGTTGAGACAGGAAATGCGCCGCTATGCAGCCAAGCTATCCTCCACCACCGTCCTCTATCGTGTCAAGAGATTGCCACGCTCCATTCTGCACCCTTCCCGTGGCAGCTCCAATTCCTTCGCTTGCATTGACAGCCTTTTTCATGGAAATCTGGTGAATCCTTCTCGGCGATCGGTTGAAGTTGAATAATAGTTGGTATTGCCTAAATAGATTCTCAATCTTCGCATATTCTACCATCTGCCGGGCAAAGGATCAGCTTTGGTTCCGCTGAGAAAAGAGTCCTCCGCGTGATCGGAACTTTTGTATACAACTTTTTTCCCAGGATTTCAGTGCCGTTTGGCCCTTTCAACATTTGATCCACCCCTGTGCCAGACTCAGGGTGATCAACTCCTGGAAAAGAACAACCATATGGTACCCGGCCAAGTCTGTCCAGAACGCGAGTCCCGCTTTCTCCGTAACGCAGCGGTAATCGCATGCCAGGGCTTTGTTCTCCTTGCAAAGGTCAATCATCTTCCAGAGCATGATGAGTTCGACGACATCCCCGCCCTTTCCATAGGAATTGGAAAGGAGCTTGTACCATTCGAACTGAAGTCTGTTCTTCAAGTAGGTAAGGGCTTGGTCGAAAAACCGGTCCGAGAGGGGATCGCAGGATCCGCAAGCAGAGAATTGAGGTTGAAACCCCGCCAGCCTGGTCCGGTAGGTCTGTTTCATGGCCTCGAGAAAGCCGTCTCGAAAGGAGATGAGGCTGCGGCAGTTGGCCTTGAGGGATCGAAACTCGGGATTGTTATAGATCTCTGCAATCCGCGCGCTTATGGCCTCACAAGTCCCGCCTCCATAGCGTTGATTGACCGCCTCGATGAGATATTGTTTCTCCACCTGGTCCAGCACTATTTTACCATACATCCAAAACCGATGATAGGTTGCGGTGGCCGCCAGGACGCCCCCGTTCATGCTGTCGGGAAGTACAAGAGTCCATCTGTCCGGCTCTTTGTCATAGGCAAAAATGCAGGCGATCTCGCCGGTGTCAACTTGCATCCCTGCGACGGGGAAATAAAAGTTCATCAGCAGATCATAGGGCGGGTCATAGCCGGTGTTAAGGCTGAGAACCGTGCGCCGGTCCTGCCACTGGATGAATCCGGCGGGTGCAAAAGGAGTCAGACCATAAGCATCCTCGATCCAGAAAGAACGCAGGTGATCGAGCGCTCCCGGCTGGATCACAATCCTTGTCCCGTAAAAAGTACGGGTGGAATCGCTGGCGATAATTTCACCCCCTCTTGGACCATAGATGTAATCCTCGTCTTCGGGATCATACTTTTTTTTGCTGTCGTCCCTGCAGCAAAGCAGCAGGGCTGCCGACAGAATCAGCAGGCATGGATAGTTTTGCATAGGACCTCCATACAGGTCAAATAAACCATGATCGCCCGGGGAATTTTTCCCCGTACATCACAAGGCTTTTTCCGTTTTTTTCCATCTCTTCTCTAAACGTGGTCCCCGCCTTTTCCGGCGTCTCTTTCACTATTTCTCCTCATTTGACGTCTTTATGCCAATGCATGGCCATTTCCAGCTTAGCGACCCAGGGGGAAACTGCTTCGGGTTTGCGAAAAATGTCTACAGCAAGTTCCATGTCCATTACTTTGCACCTCCTGAAGCCGGCCAACGGGCTGGCGGAGCAACCGCACGAACTAAAGAAAGCCAACTGTTCTCTTCAAACAGGATTCGATTTGCGGCGAATCGACCTGCTTGCCGCTGTGTCAACCAGCAAGGCGAGCGCAACTCCTATGGTGTTCGCGAACAAGTCCATTTGATCAAACGTGTTGGTCATAATGCCGAATCCGTTGGTGACCTCAAAGAGTTCTACAATCGCGAGAGCCATCCCGGCAGTCCATAGCCTTTTGCCTTTGATTTGAAAAGAGAGATTCGAGAGCACAAAATAGACGGCGAAAGAAGCGCAGAGGTTGCCGCCGTAGCATGCAACTATATCCTGGTAGGGTCCGGAGTAATGTCTGTTAAGCAAGAGCCCGGTTACGCCCAGGAAAACAAATAGTACATTTCGTGTTTTTTCACCCATGGTAAAATTCCTGTTGTTGCCGTCGTCGATAAGGGCCGGTTGCCGAAAAGCGCAACCAGTGAAACGGGCGTCGATGTGAAAGGGGAGAGGGGCGTTCGGTTATCGCTGGGATCGGCAAACAATAATACCAACCAGAGGGCCAAGATTTCGCATCAATCGTTTTGGACAATCCGTCCGTCGCACGAGCAGCTTTTCATCGGAGTCTTACTACGATGGCTGCCGCCGAATCGAAGAGACGGCCCGCTGCTTTCTTGAGCATTCCCAAGCGGACAGGATAGTAAAATTCGGATTCGAACCATCCCTTCTCTTTAAAATAGGTGTAATCAGGGTTTCCTTCGAGCATCAGCCGGATGCTCGTCCGGCTCATCCTGAACATCATCAGATCCATCAACGACGGCACTGGGAAAGCCGGCTTCATCAGCCTGTCGTAGAAGCGCTTGCTCTGGTCCGCAAGCAGCTTGTCTGTTTTCCGTTTTTGCTTCTCCGTCATTGGCTCAAGAGAGCGGAGGCAACTGCCTTTGACGGTGTTAAATCCCAGGGCATAGCCGACAAAATCAAGGTACTTGACTATCTGTTCGCCGCGGTAGATGCCTTGGACGACGATGCTGGTGTAGGTCTTGCCGAAGAAGCGTGGGCGATGAAAGACATAGCCGAGCCTGTCGAGAAAAATTTTCATGATCGCAGAGACCTGGAACGAATAGTTTGGGGATGCAAAGACGACTCCATCCGAAGCCATGATTTTTGCGATGAGCGCGTCCCTATCGTCTTTAAGGGGACAGAGCTCCTCGCTTTTATCAAAGCACAGTTTGCAGCCTCTGCAAGTCCCGAGATCATAATCGCTCAGCGCAACGATCTCGCACTCGATGTCGCCCAAGGCCTGCAGATTAGTACAAAGTTGCAATACCGCATGGTGAGTGTGCTGTTTGCGAGCGCTGCCGACGAATGCGGTTATTTTTTTCATAGCGCTGCCCTTTCATCTACTGCGTTGCTATGCGTTTTTCAGACTAGTTTAAAGAGTTGTAATAGGGCAACACATTAATCACTTGCCCCATTAATAATTAGTCTACTGCGCCTGACCACCAGCCGCCAACCATCAGCTGTCAGGCCATTCTATGTTCTCAACGATTGGCGAGTGAAACCCATTGGCTGGTAACAGTCCATCGTGAGACAAATCGGTTGTGCCGCTTGGTCAGGGAGCACGCGAGCTCATGTCCGGTTTGTCATAGTGGAGCAGCACGAGTGCAGGCAGGGCCCAGATCAGATTCGATACAGCATACCATCCGATGAGCGGCGCCAGCATCCAGAAAAATGCAAGGGACGCTGCATAGGCACACCGTCGGACCATTATCGGCAGAAGGACCGAAACGGCGACAGATACCTCAAAGAGCAGAATGCCGATCACAAAGAGAGTGGCGTGCGGCAAAGCTATGCTGCGTACAAGCTCCCGAATGAACGCCAGCGGGGACAGATCGATGAGTCGGCCAAGCTCGATGACGGGCGCGCGCAGCGTGACAAGAAAATTGTAACAAGCCCCAATAAAAAACACCAGTGCGATAAACAACCGGCCGACGATCAGCCAGCGGGACTTGGTTTGTGGCGGGTTGTGTTGTTGTGTCATAGACGCCTCGCATTGCCGACCGGATTAAGCGCTGAGCCGTGCAGCCGACCATCCGCTGCCATCGGCAGCCGGCCAGCCGTTGAAATAGCCGGTAAACGCCGTGGCCGCGTGGTGCACACGCATCCTGCTCCTTTGACCGCTGTTGCTCTTTATGCTCAACCCGGTTATTGACGGAGAATTTTTTCCACGGACTTTCCTTTCGCCAGCTCAT
>CAZKQR010000134.1:0-10251 GCA_964554965.1 uncultured Cytophagia bacterium
TCTTGCCTTTATCGGATTTATTTCGTAAAATAACGCCGGCAAAGGAAACACGAACATGGGAGCCCTATGAGTACAAGACAGTGGGCGGCACTTCTGGCCATGCTTTTACCGCTAGCGGTCAGCGCCAAACAGGCTTCAGTTTTTTATTCTCAGGATGTCCGATCCACGATACAGGCTCGCGCGGCGTCGGACCCGTGGGCTCAGCAGATCCGCGATCAGGCGATTATGAGCGCAGCGCCATGGATGGCCATGTCCGATGAGGCCCTGTGGAATCTGATGTTTGCGCCCACCATCACCCGCTCCTGGATGGTGTGGTCCAACGGGTTTTGTCCGGCGTGCAAAAAGTCGGTCACGATGTACAACTGGAAGATCGACGCGCTTGCCAAACTCTGGAAAGTGCAGTGTCCCCATTGCGACGAATTTTTCCCCAAAAATGATTTTGCCGCTTATTATCGCAGCGGCCTGGACCTCCATGGCCTGTTCGATCCGCGAAAAGCGGATAAGACTCTGCTGTTCAACACCGAACATCCGGATCTCCATGATCCTCTACATCGTTTCGGTGTGGATGACGGCGAGGGCTATGTGGAGGACAGCCGGCGATGGCGTTTCGTCGGCGCCTATGTGATCTATGGACAATGGAAAAAGTTGATCGTGGCCGGCGTGCGCAATCTGGCGGCCGCCTATGTGCTCACCGGCGATCGCGCCTACAGTCACAAGGCCGCGGTGCTGTTGGACCGCATCAGCGATGTGTATCCGGCCTTTGATTTCAATACACAGGCGCTGGTCTATGAACGCAACGACCCGATCACCACTCAGGGATATGTCACCGTGTGGCATGATGCCTGCGAGGAGACTCGGGAATTAGCCCTGTCCTATGACATGATCTATGACGGTTTAGAGGAAGATGCTGAATTGGCGTCTTTTTTGTCCCGCAAAGCGAAACAGTTCAAACTTGACCAGGTCAAAACCGATATCCCTGCGATCCGGCGCCATATCGAAGAGAATCTGCTGCGGGATGCCCTGGCCAACCGGAGAAAAATCGAGAGCAATTTTCCCCGAACCGATGCTGCGGTGGCGATCATCGAGACCATCCTGGGCTGGCCGGAGCAGCGTCCGGCTGTGCTGGCGGTCATCGACCGGTTCATCGATCGCGCCACCGCGATGGATGGCTTGTCCGGCGAGAAAGGGCTGTCGGGCTACAGCGCCGGCAATTCACGCTGTCTGGCGCAGTTCCTGTCTCTATACAGCAGGTTAGAGCCTTCCTTTGTCGCGGATCTGATGGCGCGACACCCGAATTTGCACAAAACCTTTCGCTTTCACATCGACACCTGGTTTGCCGAACAGTATTATCCCAACATCGGCGATTGCGGCATCTTTGCGCAAAAGGCGGAAAACTATATGGGCGCCCTGTTCTCCCGCAATCCCATTTCCACGGAAACCTTCACCTATTCGTTTACCAGCGGCTATTCTCTGTTTCAACAGCTTTTCGAAATCACCGGCGACCCAGCGTATGTTCAGATCCTTTACCGGGAAAATCAGCGCTCGTTGCAGGGACTGCCCTACGACCTGCTGTTTGCCGGTGAAGGCTTTCAACAAAAGGTGGCGGCGACCATTGAAACGTACGGCGTGTCTCCGCAGGTTCACTCCTTTAATAAAAAGGATTGGTGCCTGGCCATGTTTTACAGCGGCAGCGGCCGGGATCAGCGGGCCCTGTGGATCGATTATGACATCGGCGGCAACCACTGTCATGCGGACGCCATGAACATCGGCCTGTTGGCAGGCGGATTGGATCTGTTGCCTCCCTTTGGCTATCCTCCGGTGCAATTCGGCGGCTGGACTTCGGATAAAGCGCTCTGGTATCGCAAGACCGCATCGCACAACACGGTGGTGGTGGACGGCCAGGATCAGATGCCCGGCATCGGACTTCCGGAAAGCGAACCTCTGGCCGTTCAGCTCGACCCGCTCAAAAAGCACGAGCGCGGGGCGACCACCTGTGAACTATTGGGCCGACAGGTGCAAGCGATCCGTGTGTCCGGTCCAGGTCTGTATCACGGCGCTCAGCTGCAGCAGTATGAACGCACCGTCGGCCTGATCGATCTGTCCGCCGCTGCCTTTTATGTGCTGGATATTTTTCGGGTGGTGGGCGGAAGCGAGCACGCCAAGTTCACTCATGGCTATTTCGGCGAGGTGCATACCACTGGATTAAAGTCGGCGCCGGCCGCTGACTATGGCCATGGGACGCAGATGAAAAGTTTTCTCAGCGATCCATCGCCCCAGTTCGGTTGGCAGGCCCGCTGGACCGTGGACGATCGTTACGGCTATCTGGCCAAAGACAGCCGGGTCCAGCTGAATTATTTCGACCTGACCCGAGAGGCTGAGGCCGCCACGGCCAAAAGTTGGATCGCGTTCGGTTATACCAACGATCAGACCGCAGAGATTCCGGCTTTGATGATACGCCGGAAAGCGGAACAGGCCCCGTTGAGCAGCTGCTTTGTCGGAATTTTTGAACCCTGCACCTCCCAAAGCCTGATCCGCTCCGTTGAGCGGCCTGAGGTGGTGGATGCCACTGGCACACCGTACAGCGATATGAGTGCCGCCGTGCTGGTACAATCGGTGGACGGCGTCCGCGATTTGATCTTGGCCATGGATGTGGAGAATCCCGCGAAGCAAACCCCTTGTTTCAGAACCTCGCGAAGGGCGCAGGTGCCTGCCTGCACGTTGACGACTGATGCCGAGCTCTGTCTGGTCCGAACCGATGCCCGCGGCGTCCTGAAAAAAGTCGCGCTGGCGAACGGCACTTTTCTGCGAACAGCGGATTTCGAAATTCAGACAGAGACTGCTGCGGGATACATTGAATTGGATCTGAATGGCAGGTCAGCCGCACTGACAGCCGGACCGCCGGAATCGATCAGGTCGTGCATGCTGAAAAACAAACGGCTGAGCATTGCCGTTCCTGCGCAACCATGAGGACCATAGATCTGTGCCGATGGCAAGCGAAGGGATGACACCGGTGTTTGGAAAGAGAAACGTGGTGAGTCTGATCGATCGGTTGATCCGTTCGAAGCGAAAAAGCATTACCCTGGTGGTCGAAGCCGATGGATCTCTGGTGGTAAAAGCGCCTCTACACATGTCTCTTCGGGCCATCGAGGCCGTGGTGCTGGAAAAAGAAAAGTGGATCCGCAGAACCCAGGAACGCATCAAGCTCAGGCCCAAGACGGCTTTGCCCGCTTTGCGGGATGGCGAACGATTTCTCTTCAAGGGCTGTGAGTATTCCCTCGAGATTATTCACGACCGGCCGGAGATCGTGGAAATCGGAACAACCCTGCGCATTTCAGAACAGGGCGACCGTCCGATGCGCACACGGCTGCTGCTCTGGTATCGCAAGGAGGCGGCTGCTCTGCTGGCTGAACGGGTTCGCTATTATTCGCATCAGACCGGTCTGGCGCCGCGTTCCTTGCATTTGAGCAACGCCCGCAAACGTTGGGGCTCCTGCAGCCCTCACGGCAGATTAAACATCAGTTGGCGTCTGGTGATGGCGCCTGTTGAAATCGTCGACTATGTAGTCGTTCATGAGCTCGTCCACCTGGCCATCAAAAACCATTCCGCTGGTTTCAAGAGCGCAGTGGCTGCCATTTTTCCGGATGCCCGCGAGCGGGAAAAATGGCTGCAACAGAACGGCTTCCGGCTGGATTTTTAGCCTGTCAGGAGCCGCTTTGCGATGACAAGGCGGTTTTATGGCCTGAATCAGGCTTTTTACTCTTTGTTAACTTGGATAAAGGGACGATTAAAATAAATCTTTATTGACAAGGGGAATAATCTTTAGTAAATTGGTCTAAAATATACATTTCGATGTAAATCAACGGCCCTACAGGAGGTTATTATGGCGGTTCTGGAAGATCTGGCGGCAAGCGTGATCAGCGGCAGTGCGCCCAAAACAGAAGAGTACACCAATGCGGCGCTGGCGTCCGGCCTGGCGCCGGTTGAGGTGCTGACCAAGGGTTTGATCGCAGGCATGAACGTCGTGGGTCAGAAATTTAAAGCCAATGAATTTTACGTTCCTGAAGTTCTCATCGCTGCCCGTGCTATGAAAGCCGGCATGAAAATTTTGCGTCCCAAACTGGCAGAGACCGGTATCAAACCGGAGGCCAGGTTCGTCGTTGGTACGGTCAAAGGCGATCTGCATGACATCGGCAAGAATCTGGTGGCCATGATGATGGAAGGCGCCGGCTTTGAGGTGATCGATCTGGGCGTGGATGTAACGCCGGAAAAATTCGTCGAAGCGGTCAAGACCAACCAAGCCGAGATCATCGGCATGTCCGCTCTGCTGACCACGACGATGTTGAATATGAAAGACACAGTGGCTGCGTTGAATGCGAGCGGTCTGAGGAAACAGGTGAAAGTCATGGTCGGCGGCGCGCCGTTGACCCAAAGTTTCTCCGATGAGATCGGTGCGGATGGATATGCGCCGGATGCCGCCTCGGCCGTGGATCTGGCCCGCCAGTTCTTGCAGAAGAGCTGAACCATCTATGGATATGGTTGATCTGTTCGTCCCCGGCCGGCTCTGCCTGCTTGGTGAACACTCGGATTGGGCCGGCGGATATCGACGCATGGATTCCTCCATCCATAAAGGATACTGCCTGATCGTCGGCACCAATCAGGGGATCTACAGCCGGATCAAGCGCCATTCAAACAAGATCATCATTCGCACAACTTTGCCGGACGGCAAGGTGCTGGGCCCGCATGAGATCGATCTGGATATGGACAAGCTGCTGGAGGTGGCTGTGGAAGGGGGATTTTACAGCTATACAGCGGGCGTTGCCTATACCGCCATGTGCCATTACGATGTACAGGGCCTGGAGATCGATGCGTATCGAATGGATCTGCCCATCCGCAAAGGGCTGTCTTCGTCGGCCGCCAACAATGTGATGGTGGCTCGCGCCTTCAATCAGCTGTATGATTTAAAGCTGACCAAGCGCGGGGAGATGGAGCTGGCGTATCAGGGCGAAATTCTCACGCCGTCGCGCTGCGGCAGGATGGACCAGGCGTGCGCCTATGGTTCTATCCCGGTCTTTCTGACCTTCGACGGCGAGCGTCTGGACGCACAGGAAGTGCGTCCGGCTGCCGATATACATATGGTGGTGGCGGACCTCAAAGCCGGCAAGAACACGCAAAAGATCCTCGCTGATCTGAACGCCTGCTATCCCAAGAGCGGGGGCAAAATCGGTGAAGATGTGCGCTATTACCTCGGACCGGTGAACAAAGACATTCTGTTCCGTGGACGAGAAGCGTTGGAGCAGGGGGATGCGCAGCAGCTGGGCGCTTTGATGACCGAAGCGCAGCGTTTTTTCGATCTGTTTCTGGCGCCGGCTTGCCCACAGGAATTTCTCTCTCCCAAGCTGCATTTCGTGCTGTCCAGCCCGGAGATCAGCGACTACGTGTATGGCGGCAAGGGGGTTGGTTCACAGGGCGACGGCTGTGTACAGTTCGTCGCCCGCGACCAGAAGGCGCAAGCCGCTTTGCTGCAAAAACTGCACGAAATGGAACTGGAGCCCTACCCGTTGACGATTTTCAAGGATACGGGCACAGAGGCGAACGGAAGTAAATAGCGACACCCCCTGAATCAATTCAGATGTTTGGAGGATATCATGGCTTCTTTGGCGATTAAGGGCGGCACACCTGTACGCAAAGCACCGTTCCCGGTTTGGCCGGTATGGGGCGATGAAGAGATCGCAAATCTCACAGAAGTAGTCAAGAGCGGCAAGTGGGGCCGCATCAACGGCAAGGTGACCGAACAATTTGAGCAAAAATTTGCAGCCTATCAGGAGGCCAAGCACGGCATCGCGGTCAACAGCGGCACCACCGCATTGCGGCTGGCGCTTACCGCCGCCGATGTCAACCCCGGCTCTGAAGTGATCTGTCCTGCCTATACCTTTATCGCCACCGCCTCCGCGGCCGTGGAAGCAGGCTGCGTGCCGGTGTTCATCGACATCGATCCGCAAACCTACAATATGGATGCCAACGCCATCGAACAGGCCATCAGTCCGCGCACCGAAGCCATCATGCCGGTCCATTTCGCCGGACGGCCGGCGGATATGGACGCGATCATGGCCGTGGCGCAAAAGCACCATTTGAAAGTGATTGAAGACGCGGCGCAGGCGTGGGGCGCTGAATGGAACGGCAAACGGGTTGGTGCGCTGGCCGAAGCCGGCTGTTTTTCTTTCCAGTCTTCGAAAAATATCAACGCCGGCGAAGGCGGCATCATCCTCACCAACGATGACCTGATCGCCAAATTCGCCCGTTCCCACCACAATTGCGGACGCAGCGAAGACGGCCTGTGGTATGAGCATTTCTATTTCGGCGGCAACTATCGCATCACGGAATTCCAATCCGCCGTGTTGCTGGCGCAACTGGAGCGCTACGACGAGCTGTTGAAAATCCGTCAGAAAAATCTGATCAAGCTCGACGAATTGCTGCAGCCGATGGAGGGCATTCAGCTGTTGCCGCAGGATGAACGCGTCACCTCGCATGCCTGCCATCTTTACATCTTTCGCTACCAGAAAGACCATTTTGCCGGCAAATCCAAGGAAGTCTTTATCGAAGCCCTGCGCAAGGAGGGAATCCCCTGCAGCGCCGGTTATTCCATCCCCCTGTACCGGCAACCGGTGTTTTTGAACCGCGCCTTTGGTCCCCGGGGCAAATCCGTGGCCCTGCCGGTGAATTACCAGACCTTTCAGTGCCCGGAAACCGAGAAAGCCTGCTCTGAAGAGGCGGTCTGGTTTACGCAGAACACTCTGCTGGCGACGGAAGAGGACATGAACGATATCGCCGAGGCCATCGCCAAAATCAAAGAGCATGTAGATCAGCTGTAGACGATCCGCAAAGCCCGTAGGCATAGGCGGACCATTCGAGCCGAAGAATGGCTCGCCCTTTCTATTTCACACGATCCCTTCGCAGGGAGGCGCCCATGTACAAGTTGAATGTAGAGTCGGAATTTTCCGCGGCCCATTTTCTGCCGGATTATTCCGGTGCGTGCAAACGCGTTCACGGTCACAATTGGAAAATCCGTCTGACCGTGGGCGCTAAAAAAGTGGACGAGAGCGGCATGGCTATGGATTTAGCCGACGTGCGGGAACTGCTGCAGACCTGCCTCGAACCACTGGATCATCAGATCCTCAATGAGGTGGCGCCGTTTGATCAGATGACGCCCACTTCAGAGAACGTGGCCCGTTTCATCTATGAGTGGATCAAAAAAGAGCTGCCGGCGCATGCGCGCATGATCCAGGTGGAAGTGTTCGAATCGGATAAATTCTCCGTCGTATATACGGAGGAGTGAAGGGTTTTTCGGATACAGGGCCGTGGCCGTCATGTGCCGTGAACACGGACGGTCTCTGCGAATTCTGAACCAGCCGGTTAAGGGTCCTATTTTTTCAGGGTGTTGATGAACCGTGCGATCTGTTTATTGAGCGGCGGGCTGGACTCGGCGACCACACTGGCGATAGCCAAATCAGAGGGGTGGGCGGTGACCGCTCTGACCTTTGACTACGGACAGCGGGCAGCGGCGGAGATGCAGGCTGCGGTGAAAGTGGCTGCCCGGATCGGCGTCGAGAGCCATAAATTTTTTCATATCGATCTGCGCCAGATCGGCGGCTCTGCGCTCACGGATGACTGGGAGGTGCCCAAGCAGGAACCGGCCCCAGGCACGATCCCTTCCACCTATGTGCCGGCGCGCAACACCATCCTGCTCTCCTGCGCTCTGGGATACGCCGAGGTGCAAGGCGCCACCGCCATCTTTATCGGCGTCAACAACCTGGACTATAGCGGGTATCCGGATTGCCGTCCTGAGTTCATCGCGGCTTTTGAACGGCTGGCCGGCTTGGCCACCCGCATGGGAAGCGAAGGCGTTCATCTCCGCATTCATGCGCCGCTGCTCTCCTTGAGCAAAGCGGATATCATCCGCCGCGGCGTGCAGCTGGGCGTGGATTATGGACTGACGTTCAGCTGCTATGATCCATCGCCCTCGGGGCTGGCCTGCGCTCTATGTGAGAGCTGCCGGATCCGCTTGAACGGATTCAAGCAGGCCGGTCTCGTGGATCCCACCCCTTACCAATCCTATGGAAAGTGAGACCATGCACGAACTCAAACGCGGACAACGCGAAATCATGCAATCCCGGCTGGAGGTGTTTGACAATCTGTATCCGCACCGGGACTATGTGATCACCATCGTAAATCCGGAATTCACCTGCCTGTGTCCGCGCACCGGCTATCCGGATTTTGCCGTCATCGAGATCAAATACATCCCCAATCGAACCTGCCTGGAACTGAAATCCTGGAAGCTGTTCATCAACAAGTATCGGGATCGCGGCATTTTTCATGAGGAGGTGACCAACGCACTTCTCGAAGCCCTGGTGCAGGCGCTCAAGCCCCGCTATCTGCACATACGCGGCGATTTCAATCCGCGCGGCAATGTGCACACGGTGGTCACCGCGGAGTATCGCAGCCGGGGATTCAAGGGACAGGTGGCCGGCTGACCGGTCAGGCCGCCCCACGGCATCCAATCGCTTTTCCCTCCATCTCCCCCCACCGGCGCTTTGCACAATTGCAAAAAAAGCCTTGACTATTGTAAGAATTTGATTAAATTTAGGACGAAAGCGACAAGAGCGTGTTCACAACCTACACAGGATTATGAAAGCCTTTCCCGAAAAATTTTTCTATATCTATTTTACGAAATGTGGGAGGTGTGTGCACGCCTGAGCCGATGCGCTGAGCTGCCAACCCGCCCACAATGTTTAGATGACCTTGTGGGTTTTTTATTTTAGGGCCTTGGGTTGCACGAAACAGGGTGCGGCAGCGGGGAAACAGCAGAGAGCATTGGTCTCCGGCAGCGCCGATACCCAGGAAGAGACGAGTGATGACGATTTCTCAATTACGCAGCCGGATCGATGTATTGGACGAGTTGATTCTGCACTTGCTCAACCAGCGTGCGGCAGCTGCCCAGCAGATCGGACGGCTCAAGAAACAGGAGCGGCTCGAGGTAGAGGACGCCGGCCGGGAGGCTGCCGTGTTAGCCCATGTCGTGGACCAGAATCAGGGTCCCTTGACCG
The DNA here is from genome assembly GCA_964554965.1 of uncultured Cytophagia bacterium. Taxonomy (GTDB): domain Bacteria; phylum Zhuqueibacterota; class Zhuqueibacteria; order Residuimicrobiales; family Residuimicrobiaceae; genus Anaerohabitans. The sequence goes on from CAZKQR010000134.1 coordinate 9,102, forward strand.
CGGATCAGCTGACGCTCATTTTTCAACACATCATGGCCGGTTGCCGGGACCTTCAGCGTTAACGCGGCTCCGGGTGAACACGTGCCCGATTGTATAGATAATCTAAGAAAGGTTGTTTTGTGGTCATTGTAATGAAGGATACGGCGACCGAATCCATGATTCAGAACGTCTCTGACCGCCTGGAGTCGATCGGATTTGTCGTGCACAAGGTCGTTGGCGTGAACCAGACCATCCTGGGCGCCATTGGCGATAAACGATCCGTCGAGCCCAGTGAGTTCGAGGTCATGGAAGGGGTGCACGAGGTTTTACGAATCACCGTGCCGTACAAACTGGCCAGCCGCACCTTTCATCCTGAAGACACCATGATTGAAGTCAAGTGCGCCTCCTTCGGCGGTGAACAGGTCAGTGTGATCGCCGGCCCCTGTTCCGTGGAGAGTGAGGAGCAGATGTACACCATCGCCCGTGAGGTGAAAAAAAACGGCGGGCGCGGTCTGCGCGGCGGCGCTTTTAAACCGCGCACCTCCCCGTATGCCTTCCAGGGCATGGGCGAAGAGGGGCTCAGAATCATGCAGACCATCGGGGAGGAGCTGAGCATGCCGGTGGTGTCGGAGATTATGGAGATCAGTCAGCTGGACATGATGCTTCGCTATGCGGACATCCTTCAGGTCGGTGCGCGCAATATGCAGAACTTTTCTCTTTTGCGCGAACTGGGCACCATCCGCAAACCCATTCTGCTCAAACGTGGTCTGGCGGCCACCATCGAAGAGCTGCTGATGGCCGCCGAGTACATCATGTCCGGCGGTAATTATCAGGTCATTCTCTGTGAGCGGGGCATCCGGACGTTTGAGACCTACACCCGCAACACCATGGACATCTCCGCCATCCCGGTGACGCAAAAGTTGAGCCATCTGCCGATCATCGCCGATCCCAGCCACGGCACCGGACGGCGCGCCAAAGTGGCGCCCATGGCGCGGGCCGCGGTGGCGGCGGGCGCCAACGGTCTTATCATTGAAGTGCATCACGATCCGGACCGGGCGCTCTCTGACGGCGCACAGTCGCTGTTTCCCCATCAGTTTCAACGGTTGATGGAAGAGCTGCGCATGATCGCCTGGGCGATCGGCAAACACATCTGATGCAGAAGAAATCCGGT
>CAZKQR010000135.1:0-10217 GCA_964554965.1 uncultured Cytophagia bacterium
CGCCTTGTGGCTGACGGTAATATCGACGCTCTGGCCGGTCTCATCAGGCTCGCCGTCCACATGAAACGGTCCCGGCTTTTGCCGAATGATCCTCAGAGCTTTGGTCTGATAATGCTCATAATGCCGAATCCGGTCGATCTTGCCGGTGAAGAGTTTGGGAAAGTGATAGAGCGCGGTGAAAAAGCCGACGCTGTGAATGATGCAGACATCGAGCAGGCCGTCATCCGGCTTGGCATTGGGCGCCACGATAACGCTGTTGCCCCATTGCTGGGTATTGGCGATCGTGACCAGCAACGCCGGCTTACGGATGGAATGGCCGTCGAATTGCAGGGTGAACACTTCCGGCTGGTAGAAAAAAAACTCGCGGATGCCGATGTAAAAATAGGGCAGCGGACCGCGCAGACTGCGGTCGTCAAACAGTTTTCCGATCAGTGCGTCAAAGCCCATGCCCGTAGTGACGAAAAAGTTTCGATGCGCGATCGTGCCGGCGTCAATGGCGCGCACCTTTCCCTCCAGCAGCAGGCGCACGGAACGGCGGACAGAGACCGGGATGCCCAATCCGCGCGCCAAACCGTTGCCGGAACCGATGGGGACCAATCCCATGACCACCGGTGAATCCAACAGTGCAGACGCCACCTCGTTGGCCGTGCCGTCGCCGCCGATGGCCACCACCGCCTCATAGCCCTCCTCCTGCGCCCGTTGCGCCATCTCATGCGCATGCCCCTTGTGCTGGGTTTCGAAATAATCATAGCGAAAGGGCGCATCATTCAGAATGTGTTCTACGATTTTGCGGATTAAACGGGGATTCTTGATAAACCCTGATTTTGGATTGTGGATGATTTTTATCCGGTTAAAGTTCAAAAGATATCCTTTGGTTGAAAAACGGTTCAATTCAGAATGATCCGCCGCCCGCGGGGATAGACGACGGTCATGCCTCGATTTGCCAATTAAGGTCGGACGATCAGAAGCCTCCCGCGCCGGCCCAATCAGGGTCTATGAAAATCTCAATGGACGAATGTAAAGGGGAGCAACCCAGTCCGTTGCGTCACAGCGCCTTTTCCAGGTTGGCCAGAAAGCGAGCGGCATCGATGTAGCCGATCTCGCGCAACTCGGTGATCTCCTGACCATCCGGTTTGATAATGATCAAAGTCGGCATGCCGGTGACTTGATGCAGGGACATAAAGGCTCGGGTGGCGGCGTCCGGTTTGGTGCAATCCACCTTGAGAAAATAAAAGGCTTCGCTTTTCGCCTGCACCCGGCTGTCGCTAAAGGTCTCGCGATCCAGCTGTTTGCACGGCGCACACCAATCGGCGTAGAAATCGATAAAAATCGGTTTGCCTGAAGCGAGGATCTCTTCCATGGATTGGCCGCTGTAATAGTTCCATGACAATCCGTTTGTTTTCTCCTGCAGGGAGTGATGGATCCAGAACAGGCCCAATAGCAGGAACAGAACGCCTACGATCTGTTTGAAAAGCTTAAAGCCCCTGCCGCCGCCGGCCGTATGGTCCAACCAGCCCAGCAGCAATCCGCCGACCAGACTGGTGATTCCGGCCAGGAAGAGAAATTTGTTGCCGATCCGTTCCACCTGAGGCGCGAGGAAATAGAACGCCACGCCGAGCAAAAGAAAACCGAACAGTTTTTTGATCCACACCATCCATTCACCGGACTGCGGCAGCCGCTGCAGCAGGCCGGAAAAAACAGCCAGCACGAGATAGGGAAGGCCCAGGCCGAGGCCCATGGCGAAAAAGAGCAGTCCGCCCTTGACCACCAAGCCCATCCGCGCCACCAGCGTCACCAGGCCGATGATGATGCCGGCGGCGCAGGGAGCGATGATCACGCCCACCGTGAGCCCCATCACCAGGCTTCCGATCACCCCCTCGCGGGCGGCGCCGAACTTGTTCAGGAGAAACGAGGGCACGGTAATCTCGAACGCGCCGAACATGCTGGCGGCCATCAGGATCATGATGACGCTGATCGCGACCACAAACCAGGGGCTGGCAAACATGAACCCCCACTGCCGTCCGGCCAGGCTCGACAACAGACCCAGCAGTGCGAAAGAGAGGGCGATGCCCAGCAGATAGAACAACGCGGCGCCCAGAGTGGAGGAACGCCGGCGGCCGCTCTGTCCGCCGAAGTAACTCACCGTGATCGGAATAATGGGATACACGCACGGCGTGAGGTTCAACGCCAAACCGATGAGGAAAAAGGCCGCCAGCGCGTAGGGCAGCCCTTTTTTCAGGATCTGTGCGGCGCGGGCCTCATCCCCGGACAGCCGGGCTTGATCACCGGTCCGCTCCGCAGAGGCCGATTCAGCGCCTGGCGCCGGCCTTTCGCCGGCGGTGGCGGCGGCCGCGTCTAGGACCAGCTCCACCTCGACCTGCAGGGTGTCCTGCTGCGGAATAAAGCAGCTCTGATCATTGCAGCCCTGATAAGAGAGCACTGCTTTAAGCACTCGACGGCCGGGAAGCGCCTGCGGAGAAATATCCGCCTGGCCGGAGAGGACCACCCGGCCTTCATACACCGAGAGCTTTTCCGGCGAAAAAGCAAAGCGCTTCATATCGGGCGAAGGATAGACCGGGTCGCGAAAGCGCACGCCGTCGGCGTCGAGAAAGCGCAGATCCGTGGGGATGAGAAAATCCTGCGTGGGGGTATGGGAATTGATATGCAAACCGGGGGTGATGGTCACAGCGACCGTCCAATCGATGCGGCCGCCCACGACGGCCGTGGTCGGTGCAGCGGACCACTCCGCCGTCAGGATCTGTTGGTCTCCCAACGGCTGGGCGCTCACGGCACTGAAAGCGAGCACCAGGCCGACCAGTGCAGCGAACCTTTTCTTCGCGATTTCTCCGGCTAGGCTATTCATTCTTGATGTATCCTTCCCGACGGGCGTATTTGTCCAGCGAATGCTGCAGGATGTGCCGGCCGCGGAACAGCCGGGACATGACCGTGCCGATGGGCCGATCGATCATATCGGCGATCTCTTTATAGGAGAACCCCTCAACGTCAGCGAGAATGATCACCATGCGGAACTCTTCGGACAGCTGCGACAGGGCCGCTTTGATGTCATCGTCGAACAATTCGTGGTAACGCTCCTCGTCATAGCCTTCCCAGAGCGTTGTCGCCTGTTGGGTCTCTTCTTCGGCCAACCCGAACTCGACCTTTTCCAGCTGCACGGACTGCGGCGTGCGCACTTTTTTACGGTACTTGTTGATAAAAGTGTTGGTTAAAATTTTAAAGATCCAGGCCTTGAAATTCGTACCCTCTTCGAACTTGTCAAAAAAGCGATAAGCGCGCAGATAGGTGTCCTGCACCAGATCCTCGGCCTCCATGGCGTTGCGCGTCATGCGCAGGGCGGTGGAATACAGGGAATTCATATATTCAAAGGCGATGGCCTCGAATTTCTTTTTAGCTTCATCCGATAAAGCGGTCGCATTTTTTTTCATAGGGCTGCTTTTCGTTTAAAACATCATGCAGGATGCAGGCGCGCCGGGGCCGGCTACATCTGTGATTCATCCTTCCAACGGGTGATGCGCCATTTGCCGTCCCAGGGGCTTTTGCGGAAATTAAAAATAGCGTTGCCGGTCAAATTGTATTCTCCTCCTTTGCCGAACAGGCTCAGATGCAGAGTCTTGGACAATTCCGCCGCCTGCTCCTCCATGACCTCATAGATCGTGGTGTTCCAGGTCAGGGTGATGGTGTCGAAATTCCGCAGCAACCGGCCGGTGGTTTTTAATTCCACATCACGGTTCCACGAGACAAACAGGCCGGAGGAGCCCAGATTCGGATCAAAATAGACGAACACAAAAGAGCTGTCCAGCAGCTGTTCATACACCAGGGAATCTTTAAAGGTGTACGCGTAAATAAAATTTTCCAGCACCTCCGCCGGAGAGGCCTGTTCCGTCAGGCGGGCGGATGCGCCCGGCGACCGCTCCAACTCTGGGGCAAACGGGTTGAAACAGCCGCTCAGCGCCGTCCACAGACTGAAGACCAGAACCAGTCCGGCGGCGCCGCATCGTCCTGTCACAGTGAAAACGGCCATCACCTTCATTGTGTTGGGGTTTGCCGGCAAAGGGCTTACGGCCGCGCGTTCATGCTTGGGCTGCCACAGAGTCCTGAAGAAAATGTGGCCGGCGGATCAAACGGATCAGTTGCCCGCCTTCCATTTGCCCAGCTTTAATATTTTCTGCGCAGCCGGCATAAAGGAGACCGCCTGCCGCACTTCAGGGTCGGCATACTTCATCATCATATAGTAATGCCGGCTGTCCCACAGGTTCCTCGCCATCTCGGCTTTGATCATGGTCTTGATGATCGCGAGATCTTTTTTGTAGGCCTCGTCGCTGAATTCCAGACCCTGCTTTTTACACGACGCCCGAATGTCCTCCGCCAGTTCTTCGCCGAAACTGAATTGAGAATAAAAACGGTTGAAATCAGCCGCCTGCTCCTTGTGCTGGATCGCGTAGCGGGCGCCGAGTTCGAAAAAGATCCTTTTGCCCACCAGCTGATTGAAAAAACGGGTGATGCGTTCGGGCTGAGTGGTCGAGTCGGGCACAATGCCGCCGCCGCCCAGAACCGTGCGGCCGGCGCGCGTCTTGTACGGCTTGTGCAGGCTGTCCGGCTTTTGCTCCTTGCTGTCGTCATAGGCATCGGCGTAATAATCCACCAGACCGTTGTCGTAGGGACGCTGGATCAACCGGCCGCTGGGCGTATAGTAGCGCGCCACGGTCAGGCGGATCGCCGCACCGTCCTTGAGACGGATCTGATTCTGCACCAGCCCTTTGCCAAAGCTGGTCTGGCCCACCACCAGGCCGCGGTCCAGATCCTGCATGGCGCCGGCAACGATCTCCGAGGCGCTGGCTGATCCGTGATCGATCATGACCACCAGCGGCGTGATGGCGCGGTCCGTGCTGTTGGTGGAAAAGAAATCTTCATCATTGGCTTTGTTGCGGCCGCGGGTATACACCAGCCGATGACCGCCGGGTATGAACAAGTCCGCCAGCTCGGTGGCCTGTTCCAGCAGGCCGCCCGGATTATAGCGCAAATCCAGAATCAGCTGTTTCATCCCCTGGGCCTCGAGCTCTTTGAGCGCCGCCTGCATCTCTTCAGAAGAGGTTTTGGCGAAACGGGCCAGCCAGATGTAGCCGGTTTTGCCGTCGTTCAGCATGAACGAAGCGTAGACGCTGTAGATGGGGATGCGGTCGCGCGTAATCACCACATCAAAGGGCTCCGACTGGTTGGCGCGCAGCACGCTGATCTTGACCTTGCTGCCTTTGGGGCCGCGCAGCTTTTTGAACACCTCATCTTCGGTGATGCCATAGGCCGACTTGTCCTCGATGCGGATGATCTGGTCACCCGGCGCCAGGCCGGCAGCCTCCGCCGGACCGCCGACAATAGGGGACACCACGGTCAGCATTTTGTTCAAAACCACGAACTCGATGCCGATGCCCTCAAAGTGGCCCTCCATGCGCTCGCTTTCCTGTTCCAGGCTTTTCTGCGGCAGGTACACGGAATGCGGATCCAGTTTTCCCAGCAGTCCCTCGATGGCGCCGGTGATCAGCTTTTCGCTCTCCACCGGTTCCACATAATATCGTTTCACGTACATAAAGACTTCCATGAAACGATCCAAGTCGGTGCGAATGTTCTCTTGGGGATAAAGCCGCGTCGGCTTAATCTGCATATAGAGAAGCACAGCGCCCATGCCCGCCAGCGCAAACCACAACAGCTTTTTCAATTTTCCGTCTATTCGTAAAGGATTCATCAACTCGTCCCACTCCTTAAGCCAGTGATTCAAAAATAAACTGCACCTGGGTCTTCCAGCTCTCCCCCGGCTTGAGCGTCAGTTTCCAGTGCGGCATGACCACAGAGCCCTGGTACACGCGCTCAAAACCGGCCTCGGACAAAGAGACGGTCTCGATGGGCAAACGCCAGAAATCGGCGGGCTGTCCGGTCTGCACGCGAATCTTCAAGCCCAGCCATTCATCGCACAGATCCAATTCACTCAGGCCGGTCAATTCGCCGAGGCTTGCCAGCTTGGCATCCGCTATCTCGCACTGTGGGCTGGCGTAATAGCGATCCGGCGCGTCGCCGGCCATCAGCGCAAAGATGGATTCGGTTCCGAACCAAAGAGAAATTTCGCCGTGGTGCTGATTGGTGATGCAATACTCGGTCTGCAGACGGTTCTCTTTTGCCTGCAGGCAAACCGTTTTGCGGACCCGAACCGCCGCCCAGTCGGAATGCACCCAGACGTGTCCGTCGCGGTGCAGCTGCACCTGCACGTTGTCGCCTTTTTTAACGATCCGGCATTGATAGGGCTGATCGACAAAATCACCCTGCTCGCCGTAACCGGCCTGATAAAAGGCCTGCAGCGTGGCATCCGGCCGCAGAAAATGGTCGATCAGGGAGGAACGGCGATACCAATCGTAATGAAGGTGCTGATCCAGGTTCTCCTCCTTCATCAACACCAGATCATGAATGCTGGCCACCTCGCCGGTTTTCTCCGGACTCTGATGGGCGATGGCGTCGCGCAGTTTGCGATGATAAGCCTCCTCCCGGCGGGTCATGGAGTCCAGCAGGTTTATGGCGTGACTCTTGAGATCCAGTTCGAACAGCGCGCCGCCCTGTTGCGGTTTGAAAAACACATTGAGCCGGTCGCTTGCTGCGACCACCTCTTCGAATCCGTCCTTGTCGAAATCGACCGTGCGCGCGCTGACCCACCCCTTTTTTTGCTCCGCCGCGGTGTGCTCCAACTGGTCTATGATCACATCGGCCTGTATGAGATTCCGGTAGATCGGAAAGCGCAGGTTGGGCAGGTACAGCCCGCCGAATACGCCATGCCAATAAGGACAGTTGCACTGGCCGGCGTAGACATGATCGCGCGCCTGCTCCAGTGCTTTAACGTTTTTCGTCTTGATCGTTTGCAGCCGCTCGACGCCGTTCAGCATGCGTTTATGCAGGTTGTTGGATTCGGGATACTTGACGAGAAAATTGCGCCAAAAGCCGCCGCGCAGATAAACGCTATAGGCCTCCTCCATACCCTGTTCTTTCAACCAATGCATAAAATCCTCATAGCGCATCAGGCTTTTGGCCGGCAGGGCCCATTCCATCATCTCGCGATACGACGCGGTGGGCAGATAGACGCGGCCCGCCGGCGGCAGCGTCTGCAGCGCTTCGCTGAAGGTGACCAGACGGATCCAATCGCCGTGTTGCTGCAGCAGACGGAAAAACGTTTCCAGCCAGCCCTGTTCATAGCACTGCTCATAGGTCTTGGGCCAGACGCCGAACTTTTCACCGTCGTCGGCAAACGTCGCCAGCCGCCGGCCATTCTCATCCGCCAGGCCGGCCAGATAGTCGATGGTGGCCTCCGGCGGCATAAAAGGGATGGTGTAGCGCAGCTTTTCGCTGATGGGAAAAATATTAACCATGTGGCCGTTGTTCTCGCTGACAAAATAGCCGGAAAGCTGCGCTTCCTCCAGACCGGCATATTTGAAATGGGCATCGTCGATGACGGTGTAACGGACGCCGGCCTGGGCTAACGGCTGCGGCAGGTCCGGCTCCCAAACCCGTTCAGCCACCCAGGCGCCGATGGCATCGCATCCGGTCTCGTCCTTGACAAACCGGGTCAGCTTTTTAATCTGGCCGATTTTATCCGCATCCGGAATCGTGGCCAGGATCGGTTCGTAAAAGCCGCCGGTCATCATCTCCACCTGCCCCTGGTGCACCAGCGCCCTCAGCCTGGGCAGGAATTCAGGATGATTCTCCTTGATCCACTGCAGCAGAATGCCGCTAAAGTGATGGGTCAGTTTGATTCCCGGAAAACGTTCGTGAACCGTGAGAAACGGCAGATAGGCTTTTTGGTAGGCCTGTTCAAAAACAAAATCAAAATTCCCAACCGGCTGATGGTTGTGAATGCCGATGGCCAGATTAATCTTTTTCAATCGCGTCTCCTGTTTAGGCACAGACGAAGGTAACTTGTTCTTCCGCTCAGGACTCACGGTCCTGCGCAACAAGGGCGCGCATCAGGCATCCCTTGTCAACCCACCGCCGCCACAGGGATCCGCACCCCTCACGACTTTACAGCTTTTCCGCCACTGCGCGGGCCATATCCAGCGTGCTGCTCTTCCCGCCCATATCATAGGTGGCGATTCCGCCTTCACGCAGCACGGCGGCCACTCCATTTTCCAAACGGCCGGCCTTTTCTCTTTCACCCAGCCAGTCCAGCATCAGCTTGGCGGTGAGCAGCATGGCGGTGGGATTGACCTTGTACTGTCCGGCATATTTAGGCGCGGATCCGTGCGTGGGTTCAAAGACCGCAAAGCTGTCGCCGATGTTGCCGCTGGAGCTGAACCCCAATCCGCCCACCAGCTGAGCGCACAGATCAGAGATGATATCGCCGAACATGTTGCTGGTCACCAACACGCCGTAATCCTGCGGATTTTTAATCAGCCACATGCACATGGCATCGATGTTCGCCTCCCACAGGGGGATGCCCGGAAAATCGCGGCTGACCTTGCGCGCCTCGCGGACAAACAGACCGCTGGTTTCGCGTATCACATTGGGCTTTTCCACCACGGTGACGCTTTTATAACCGTGCTGCTGCGCATATTCGAAAGCCTTGCGCACAATATGCCGGCTGGCCTGTTGAGTGATGATGCGCAGCGAAACCGCCACTTCATCGCCGGCGGCCTGATTGAAGCGTTTCATCTTGGGTTGATGTTTGCATAGCACCTCGCGCACCTCGTCCGGCAGAGGATAAAACTCGATGCCGCTGTACAGGTCCTCGGTGTTTTCCCGGAAAACCACCAGATCGATGTCATCGCGATAGTTCAACGGATTGCCGGCATACGCTTTGCACGGCCGCAGGTTGGTGGCCAGGTTGAATTCCTGGCGCAGCCGTACGATCGGACTGCTGTACACCAACCCCTTGTTGCGCAACGCTGGGGCTAATTCAGCCTCCGCCTCTTCCTTGGGTTTAGAGGTGATGGCGCCGAACAGACAGCAATCGGTTTTTTTCAACAGCTCGATCGTGCGCTTGGGCAGCGGATCGCCTTCCTGGCGCCAGAATTCCCAGCCGATGTCGCCGGGAAGATACTCTGCATTCAGCTCGAGTTTGTCCAGCACAAGCCGACAGGCATCCATGACATCCCTGCCGATGCCATCGCCCGGCAGGACGGCAATACGGTACGTGGCCATCATCGATTCCTTTCCATCAGGGCGGAATACAATTATTTTAGCTATTTACAAGGATTTATTCAAGCAAAATGTCGCCTAGAGGTCAAAGGTGATGGAAAACTGATGAGTAGTGCCAAGCCCCTGTTTGAACGGAACATAAGCATAGTCCATAACCAGCGAATTCAGCGCCAGGCCGAACCCCATGCTCAGATCGCGATTGCTGTGATTGGACGCATAGCCGGCGCGCATGGCCAGCATGGCCAAAGGCCAGATCTCCACGCCTGTGTTCACATAGCTGTCCTTGTCAAACACCTTTACATAATCGGCAGCCAACAGCAGGCGCAAAGCGCCCTCTGCCAGAGGGAGGGTGTAGCCGGCGCCGATGCGCATGGTTTCCGGCAGATCCAGTTTTTCCCGGTACAATGTGGAGGTGGAACCCAAGTTCTGCACCGCTGCGCCCAGCCTCAGCCCTGATAACGGGGTCTGATACTGAGCGCCGAAATCCACGCTGTAACCGTTTGCGCTTTCGGTGTAGATCTTTTCATACAGCCAGCGAAGGTTCAAACCGAGCGAAAGCTGTTCACTCAGCGTGCGTGCCAGGGTGAGGCCCAGGGCAACGGTATGGCTGGAGAAAGTGGATATCGGCTCTTCCGAGGCGATGGTGCGTTGTTCGATGTCATCAACGCTGGTCAACAGCGCGTGAACGCCCCAACTCCAGCGCCGGTTCGAGGTGGCCACAGCCAACGCCTCGTGGCGGACGCCCTGAATCCACGCGTTATGCGTTACATGCAGCTGGGGTTGGTTGAGCCAGGCCAACCCGGCCGGATTCCAAAACGAAGATGCGGCATCGCGAGTCACGGCAGTGGCGGCCTCGGCCATCGCGGTGGCACGGCTGCTGCTGCCGATCTGCAGTGCGCTCAGTCCGCTGCCGGACTGAGCGGATAGCACAGAGGCGAGCGCTAAAAGAAATCCAAAGGCGTTGCGATACAAGGTCCGTTTCATAAACCCATCCCTTGATTAAAAATCAAATCCCCAGGTGAACAGATGATCTG
>CAZKQR010000136.1:0-10183 GCA_964554965.1 uncultured Cytophagia bacterium
GATTGTGGCGGATGCTCGAGTTGTAGGTCATGCCGTTTACCACAATCACGCCGGCATCATCAGCATCGGTTTGCACGTCGTCAAAATGGTTATATTCCACGATGCATTCACCGTTGCTGTTGCCCTCCAAGCCGCCGCCACCGACATCCATGGTATAGGGGCGTCCTGTTTTTGTGAAATAGTTATGGGAAATAGTCGTGCGCAGCGTATGGAAGGCGCTCAGGGTGATGCCGCCGCCCTGTCCGCAATTGGAAAAGATGTTGTCCGTCACTTTGGTTTCCCGGTTCATCTGGGAAAGTTTGCCATGGGCGCCATCGCCGGTGCCAAGGATCGCCAGGGCGCCCTGTTCCAGCCCATCGAAACGATTGCCGAAAACGCGGGTTTGGTAGCAGCCATAGCCGATCTCCATGCCCAGTCCTCCGCATGCGCGCAGCTCCGAGTCGGCGAACTCGCAATCGTGCGCATATTCAAAAGAGACCGCGATGCAGCCGGGGGTCGCTTCGTAATGATGAGGAAAATTCCGGAAATTTTCTTTCGCCCCTTCCAAGATCAAATTATAGAAACGTAGATTCCGCACCGGCCGGTTTTCCTCGCCTTGCACCTGAATCAGCCGGTTGATCTGCGGCACCGATACGGTGGCTGTGTTAAGATCTGCCAGTCCTGCCGGCGGCAGGTAACTGATCTCCTTTTTTGTTTTATCATAAAACCACTCGCCCGGGCTGTCCAGTAGCGCTTTAATGTTTTCCACATAATATCTGGGCGGCACCACCAGCAGGCCATTATGGCCGCCTGGACCATCCTCAGGCGTCCGCAGCCAGGCGATTCCTTTTTTTTCATCCATCCGCTCGATAGCGTTGTAGGCGCTGCGCCAGCGTAGCAATATCACGATGCGGTTGTCCTGCATGTCCGGCCAACTTTTCATTTCGCCGGGTTTGAATGGGATCTCTGAGGTTGAGGAGGGCGTGGAGGCCAGAGTGAAATAGCCGGTGTTGGGGGTTCTGGCCAGCGTTTGTTTTTGACCGTTGAGCAACAGGGCCGGCACCTCTTGCGCAAAGGGAGCCAGCCATAGGCCGTCTGTACGCTGCCACTGGGTCACGCGACCGGCGCCAGAAAGGACCGGCTTTTCGCCCGGATAAGCGGCATAGGTGACATAGTGGTCGCGGAGGTGATGCCACTCAAAGGCGCCGGAGGGGAGATTGGTCTCTACCCGCTCGCCTCCGTCTTCCGGTGCAAAGCGGAGCGGAGCGGGTAAGGAGTAGAAGCCCTCGCGCACCAGGACAACGATGTCCTTGCCTTTGCCGTAAGGGTAGGCTGTTCCCACATAGCGCGCGTCAATGGCTTTTGCTTTCGGCTGGTAGACTTGCGCTTTGAGCTCACGCACCGCACGCTGAGCGCGCTCCAGCGTGGCAAAGGGACCATCAGTCCTGGTTGCGTTAGGTTCAGGCAATGTCCCTGACCAACCATCTTGCCCCTGGGGTGATACGAAGAAATCGCCCTTGGCTGACTGCGCATCAAAGGGCTGCCAGGCTTGGCTGCGCAGTAATTTGCCGTCGCGTTGCTGTGCAAAAGAAGGCATAGCCGTCATACACAATGCCATAAGGATGAAAAGCATTTGCGCACGCAATATTGATCTCATGATCAAGTATCTCCCAGCTAAATGTAAAATACCGGAAATCCCTTGCTGCTGTAAAAGGGTGATTAAATTTATTATCGATCGGGGATTTTAGCAGGCATACCCATCTTATCGCCTCTGCAACGCTTCAGAGTTTTGCTTTATCCGGAATGAGACAGCTGCTTGTTCTCTATAATCCCCATCCCTGCATATCGTAGACAGACCAGGAATCGCGGAACGAATGGTTGTCATGCCCGGCAGCGGCGTTGCGCGACCAGATCGGAAAGCAGGCGCTGAGATTCGACGTCTGCAGAAAATGTTCCAGGCTGCCGGGATTGCCTAACAGCGGCACCAGCCAGCGCTGTGGCCGCAGGACCACGTGGTTATTGGATTCATAGAGCTCAAGGCCATCCGCACCCGCCTGCCAGAGTCCCAAGGCGCGGCGGCATATGGCATGAACATTCCACCAGGTGTTGCTGCTGATACCAGCGTAGACCTCTACGCCGTAGCGCCGGCCCAGTTCGAGGTACGGCGTTATATCATGGCTGCCGGCGCCGTCACAGTCCTCAAGGGGATCGAGTTGCATCCGGTTGATGAGTTTTTCACGGCACATGGCTTGCACATCCAATCCCTGGGCCCTATTGATGAACAGGCCTTTTGATGGGATGCGGATGGATACCGGAATCTCTTGGCCGGTGCCCTTGGCGATCGGCACTAGTTGGTCGCGCAAACCGCGCAGCGTTTCGGTGAAAAAGTCAGCCCGCCAGCGTATCCATTTTTCATATTCTGCCGGCTGCTTTGCTGCATCAAGATCTTTCGGATTGATACCGGTGTGTTGTTGATAGGCTTTCACCATTTCCGGCTCATAGCCGAGCATAGGCGGTTGACGACAGGCGCCGACCAGCAGACCATCCGGATTTTTTGTAGCTACTTCACTAAAAATATCCAGTCGTTCCTGCCGCACCTGCGGGAAAAAGAAACTGACTTCTCCTTGACAGGGTCCATAGGCGTTCTTACGCCATCTGCGCCATTCCGGGTGTGCTTTGAACCATTTGGAAGCGCCAATGCCTTCGTCGTAAAATTCGCCATAGTGCCGATTCATGGTCAGCCAGGGGATTATCTTTACCCCGGCCTGGTCGCGATGTTCGAGCACATAGGTGAGCTGGTCCTGCCTGGCGATGAGCCAGGCCTGGGTTTCCAGATCAGCCCGGCTGGATTGATCGATCATCTGATCCAGAGGCACACTGGGGAAAAGAGAGGCTTCAGGCAGTTTGCTGTGATAGAGCAGGCAGCTTCGCCCCAGCGCCCAGTTGATCGATCGTATACCCAATTCAGCATGGCCGCGCAGCAGCGCGTCAAATTGATCCTGCGCCGGCCTGCCGCCGGCGCTATGAAAGATCGGCGGCGGACAGAAATAATCGCCCCAATCCGCCACGCCGATGAGCGGCTTTTGCGGATGGCTGAGAAACTCCAGGAGCTTTTCCGCAGAGTCCGCGATGATCGGCACAAAGTGCAATTTTTGCAGACCAGAGCCGGGTTGCATCGTCGCATAGACGGCCAGTTCTTCATCGGTCATGTCCATGGCCGCGAGCAGAGAACCAGAGGCTGCGATACCCCGCGGCACGCCCGATTTGCCCGGGCGAACGTAACAATAGCCCTTCACCGGATAGGCGAAGATGGCGTACCATCCTTTCAAGCCTGGCTGCAACACGACCGGCGGCTCCTGCCAATCGCCTGACTCGTTGACCAAACAGGTCCGGCCTGAATCTGTAACCAATCTCCAATGACTCGCTTGCGGCAATTCGGTCGACCATCGCTTGAATGCTTGTTTAAAGTCAGTCACGATCACTTCATCGCGCCGACGATCCCTGGCAAAGGTCCAGGGTGCAAAAGGCGACAAATGAACCCGATCATCTTTAGACTGGCGATGATAAACCAAGCTGGGGCCCTCGTGGTCATCGCAACCAGGTACCTGCGGCGCAAAGGTGATCCAATAGGTGCCCGGCCGCCATTTCCCAGCCTTGAGTTGCAAGCGCTGCACCTGTGCCATAGCCTGGACCTTTTTCTCAATGAGGGGCTTGTGCTCCTGCGCAGCCTGCACCCGCAGCAAACCTGGCAGCGGAGGGATAGCGCTGCCATCGCTGAGCTGAAAGCAGATGGTGAGCGAGTCCGGCTGCTGCAGGACCTTTTGGTCAAGCCACAACAACACCGGCGGATCCATGGCCTGATGAACCTCAAAAGCCTCCCAGCCAAGATGGACTTGCTCCTGCGGCTGGCCGTAGCGCAGCACTTCGCTGCGGTTGTCTGCCGCAATGGTCTGCGCAAAGGCATGCTCTTCCACAGGGATTTCACTGCCGGCTTTGACAATTGTAATCTTGAAATGATATCCTGAGCGATATACCACGCCGGCGCGATAATTAAAAACTGCCGGCATTGCCAACAGGCCCAGACTCAATGAAGCGGATTGATCCGGATGAAGCGCGATCCGCCGACGCTGTGATTGGCCATCCGGAGACAGACGAGTCAGTTCCGCCCAATAGCCTTCTTGCTCGGTCTGTATAGTGAGGACATTTTTTCGGCCCGGCTTGATGGAATAGTCGCCCTGCTCTTTGCTGCACGGCTGATCGTTGATGGAATATGCGAACTGTTGACTGAGGCTTGTGCGGTTCATCGGCTCATCCCTCTGCTGGAACGCGTGCAGATCGCCCTTGTTCGCCGCCTCGATTTGACGAGCGGAATATTGGCTGCGCACCGCAACGGACACCTGCCGGATCGGCTGCTCATTTTCAGCGGTTACTCTAGCCAGCAGAGCCCAGCCGCCGCCGCTTTGATCCACTTTGATCAACAACGGATTCGCACCCTGCCGCAGCGTCACCGGAATGTGATCCTCTTCAGCGCTGATAGGTCTGCCGACATGATGATCGTGAACCATCTGCTGATTCAGCCAGATCCGCACGCCGTCATTGCTGCGAATGTGTAGGATGGCTTTTTGATCGCGGTCTGACAGCAGGCGGCAATAGGCATAGCTGACCCCGGCGGTTTGATCGTCGATGGCGAGAATTTTTAAATAATCGAGCAGTCCCGCAGAATCGCTGCAAGCAGAGATCCATGCCACTCGTTTGTTTTCTTCGTAAGGAACCTGGTCGCCCGGCCTGGCGATGGCCAGGCTTTCGCCGCCGCTGGGTGCCAGCCAATCCTTGAAATAGCCGAAGCAGGCCTGCGTGTGATGATAGAAATCGGCGTTGGGGAAACGGCCGGCGACGCTCCAAATGGGAATGGTGCCGTTTGACCGCAACGCAAAAGTCTGCCAGCGCAGCCGCTGCAGCACGGAATCTACCATCGGACGCAGCGCTGCATATCCGGCCGCATTTAGCTCCTCGCCGTCCACTGTGAACGCTGGTTTAATGAAACCCTGTTCGTCTGCCAACGGATTAAAGCAGTCGATATAAAAGTAGCCATTCTCCGTGCACAGCTTTTTAATCGATTCGTTTAATGCAGCGATCTTTTCTGTGTTCGTATTGGTCTGATTGACTTTGGCGCTGCCGGCTGGAAGGGTGGAGCCCAGTGCTACAGGAATGGCGCTGCCCTTTGCCAGCCGGGCGATGCGGGCCAGATGGGAGAGCACATCCACAGGGGACATTTTCCTCAAATCATCCAGATAGTCGGGGAAAATGAACACAACGTCAGGTTTCAGCGCCACCGCATCCTGGTGAAAGCGCATGCGCAGTTGCCGCAGGGTCTCTATATCCAGTCCGCGATTGATCATCTGGTAATCCGGAAACGCTGTGGACACGTCCCATTGAGCAACCAAAGAAGAGCCGATAAAGACCACTCGGTTTTCCAGAGTTGCGGCGGTTTTAAACGCGCCATTCTCGTTCACATAGCGGGCGAGGTTTTCGGCCAAGGCAGCCTTCTGCCGGGCAATACGGCGCAGGGCGCCTGGTTTCGCTGCATTGATTTGGCGTCTGGTTGCTCCGAAGGCATTCAATAATGTCTCGGCCATGAGCCAATTCCCACCGGCCAGCATGTGCACGCCGTCGCCGGTCAATACGCCGCTCTTGGCCATGCCCGGCTTTTGCGCAGGGGACAACACCTGGCGAAAGGCATGATCCATATCCACCAACACACACTGGTTTTCCTGCGCCAGATCACGCAGTGCGCTGTTGTAGATAACCAGTTTGATGTTTTCTGTTGATGAGAGATCCTCCTTCACCACAGTCGTGGTGAACAACGCCATTTGACTGCCGTTGGTTTTGATCCGGTGAATGAGCTCTTCCACTTTGGCCCTGAACATCGCCACCGGCAAACCCGTCTCCCCTGGCTGCGGCAAAGGCTCGGCCGTGGCTTTGCTGACATCGTTGACGCCGACGCTGATGGTCACCCAATCCGGCTTGAACCGCAGCACATCGCGCTCCAGGCGCTCGAGCATATCGATGCAGGTGTTGCCGCCTTTGCAGGCGTTGGCCACATAAATGGTCATGTCCGGATAGAGTTGCTCCAAGAGCACCCGTGTCAGGTTCACATAGCCGTCCGGATCTTCGCCTTCGGTGATGCTGTCGCCCAGCATGATGATCTGCTGCTGATCGTGCAGCAGGGATTGGCTGCTGCAGTAGCTGAGCAAGCCGAGAAGCAGGAGAGTGAGCCATGCTTGGCGGTATTTCATGAGGTATGCTCCTGAAAGGGGATCTGTAATTTCTCTTTCATGGCCGCAGGGATTTCAGCGATGTAGACATGGGGCACGCCGGTGCGGGTGGAATTAAAGAGCACATATTTAGCGCCCGGGCTCACTGAAGGGTGTGGATGGGTCCATTGGGCATGACCGTTATCGCTGCCGGAGCGAGCCAGACGGCACAGTCGGCCGCTGGCAACGCATAGGAGGTGCAGGCCGTCGTCCGGATTGCTCGAATCAGAGACCATCCATTGACCGGCCGGGTCGCAGCCCGGGTGCCAGAAATTGGGCGGTCCGGCTGCCAGTAAGGTGGGTTTGCTGTCGCCCGGCGCTGCCACCAAAATGGCGCGGGTGGCTTCGCGCAAGGCGGAATAGAGTTTGCCGCTGGGCCCGAGCCAGGCCTCATGGCCATTCTCATCGCGAATCGGAAAGGCGAGCTCCTCGCGGCCCTCCTCGTCGATGGCGAACAGGCTGTAGCCCTGGCTGTTTTTTTCGCCGATGTAGTGAAACAGCCGGCCCTGGCCTGGTTCGATCTGCAGATGCGATATGTAATTGAAAGCTTTGGGTACGATGTGAACGCGGCGGGTGTGAGTGTCCAGCCATCCGATCCCCGGCTTTCCGTCCTTTCGTTGAATATCGAAACAGTAACGGCGGCCATCATCGGTAAAGCTGCCAATGCCGCCGGTTGGAAGGCCCTTTTTGAGTTGAACGATTTGGCTTTCCTTTAGGGATAACAGGTCCAGCGTGTAAATGGCGTCGCCGCTGGTGAAATAGACCAGCCCGCCGTCCGGACAAAGCGCAACGTTGCTGAGGGATTTGCCGTCGGACATCTGCACCATATCCGTTCCGTCCACCTTCATGCGATAGAGATCGAACAGGCCGCCTCGTTTGGGTTGAGTCATGGACCAAAACAAAAAGATAGCGGCATCCGGCGTCCAGCAGCGGCTATGAAAGTAGAGGTTCAAGTTTACGGTTGGAAAGGAGGTGGCCTGCATGATGCGCACGCCGGTCTCTGGATCGTTGAAAAAGCGCCGCTCGCAGCCATGGGTCTTGGCCCATCCGGGCATAGCAGCGAACAGCGTGGAGAGGGCAGAGGATTTCAAGAAATCTCTGCGGGAGGTTTGGATTTTCATAACGGCCTCCAAATTTGTTGGTTTTTGTTGATCCATGTCTTGGCGTTTGTTTCGGGCCTGCTGGTTTAGGGCTTTGTCGACGAGCCGCTCTGCCGGAATTGATGATGGGGGTGATTATTTTTTTGCCAGAATTCGATAACTATGTGAAATCCGGATCGAATCACCCGGCGCCAAATAGCTTTCCCGAGAAACCAGTTCGGAGAAAAACCGTTCTCTGGCCGGCAGCCAGTCGATCAGGCATTCTTCCACCTCATTGGGATTGAATCGTTGTTCGATGCCCACGCCCAACTTGGGGTTGTCCGCGCGCAGTACGCCATTGGGACGGTCCGCCTTGTTCAATTGTAGGTGTGCGCGGAGTTGATTTTTTTGCACCGTCAGCTTACATACACGTTCCGCGCCGGCGAGGGATGCATAGGAAACCGATACCTGCTCCGTGGGTCCCATTTGAAATATCGGATGGACGCGCAAGCAGCCGTTTTTCTGTTCTGCGCTGTGGTTGATCAAGCGGGAGTGCAGGGTGAATTCTGCATTAAAATCATCGAGAATGATGGTCCGTTCCATATCAAGTCCGTTGGCCAGGGTCACCCATAGCCGTACTTGTTTGGCCGGTGCTAGAACTTTAAATTGGTATTCCTCATGCCAGCCATCGGTACGGCCGCCGCGTCGGCTGTACTCTTCATAGCCGCCGGACCAGGGATATTCCCGGCCATCGGGCTGGGCCGGCAGCAGCAACTCCCGTTGCAGCTTTTTGGAATAGAGGCTGACGATGCGGCCGCCCAGTCCCGGCACGACATCCAGGCGCAGGTCATTGTTTTCCAGCCTGACCGCCGGCCACTGTTTTTGCCAGAATTTCTGCTGCTCTAAATGCCAGGCCGGCGTCCGGTTTTCAAACTCGCACAATACTGTGATGTTGTTCTTTTGTGCAACCCGGTTAAATTGCTCTGCCAGCTGCAGCGCGCCGGGCACTGGCTGCGCTTGATAGACGCCATTCTGATAGTGATAGAGCGGCTTGGACCATTCCAACTCGGCGTGTTGAATGGGCAGTCGGGCCACCTGCACGCGCTGCAAAATTGTTTCGTTATCCGCTGTTTGTTCGGCTTGATCGAACAGGCCTTTCGCTTGCCGGATGATCTCTGGCCGCAGATAGCTACTCATGGGGCTGGTGGTAATGGAACAGTGAACCTTTTCTTTTTCAACGGTATCATGGATCAGATCGATATATTTTGCCAGTGGCGCTGCGGCTTGGCCGTAGCAGGCGGACAAAAAGCCATCCATTTCCGCTTTGATATCGCAGTCTGGATTCCACAGCAGTCGTGCCAGCAGATAGCTGCGCAGCTCGCTCCACTCGGATCCTTTGCTGCCCAGGCCGGATTCAAAAATGCCCTTGGCGCCGTTGCGAATATAGTAGCGGACGTTTTTTTGCAGAACGCGCAGATTGGGATGCGGCATGATATAATGGTCAAAGTTGGCGGTGTAATCAAAAATGTACAGCTTGCCGGCGAGCCTGGACCAGTTCGCCAGATCCCGGCCAAAGTCTTGATTGATGGCGCAGGTTTCCATGGGATGAGAGAAGCAGCACTCAATGGGGCACAGATGCACGATGACATTATGGCGACATGCCAGCGAGCGGGGCGGCTTGCGCGTGTGCTGATAAGCAAGCGTGTTAATGCAGACATCCGGGAATTCTGCTTCGATCTGGCTGGCGACTTGATTGATGAATTGGATGAGCAAGCCGGCAACGCTACCCTCTCGTTCGGTGATAGGCTGGCAGTTGGCACATTCACACCAGCCCGCCCAATCTTCTTGTCCGATCCAATAGTTTTTAATCGCCGGATTGTTGCGCAACGTTTGCAGCACCGATTGGGTGACGATGCGGATCACATCGGGGTTGGTCAGGCAGGGTTGCGTCTTTTGCGCGCTGCGCCGGCCGTTGATTTCGGCATAGTATTCCGGGTGTTCTTTAAAATAGCGGTCAGGCGGCAGCAGGGTGTAGAAAGAATGGCCGCCGCCGGCAAAAGTCAGGCCACCGCCGTGTTGAGCTTGCAAAGGCGCGCCGTAGTTGAGATGGTTGCGCGTAGCCCAATCCGCGTCTGCAGCAGAGGGCCAACCGACCACCCGGTAGTCGAGCGCCGGCTTTTTAATCTGATGCATCGGCTGCACCCTGATGCGTTCGATCTTTGGTATGCGGCACACCTCGGGCGTGTACCAGCGGCAGCCTAGAAAATGTTCGAGAAAATCATAGACCGCGTAGAGCGTGGCTCGTTCACCGACGCCGGCCAAAATCAAGCGCCGGCCATGCGTGACCATCGCATAGCCCTCTTCGCCCAAAGCGGGCCAATCGATGGCCGGATGGAGCTGCTCGACCTGGCGGTTGCGGCTGAGCAGGATCGCCTCCTGCGGCATCGAGTCCGCTTCCGTTCGGATGGGCAGCTCAGCTCCAGAGCTCTCTTTGAGCCAGCGCTGCAGCTCTTCGGCGGCATAGCGCTCGGATGGAGAAGCTTCCTGTGGGATGATAATCGTATAGGCACTGCGGCCGTTTTCAGCCAGCACCAGCGGCTGGGCATGACCAGCCGCTGGTGCAAGGCGGATCAGGATCGTTAAAAGAGCTGTTATGGCAGACTGCTTTTTCATGGAATACCTGCTTATCAACGAGCTTTACATTCTAATTTTTTACAAACTCCTCAGGGGCTCGGACGTCCACGTCCGCGGTCTGCTGTTTGCGCAGAGCTGGAGCTCTGCACTCCATAGTATTGTCTGTCACGGGGCGCG
>CAZKQR010000137.1:0-10176 GCA_964554965.1 uncultured Cytophagia bacterium
CGGTTCTGCTGGTAACGGTCTCTTTGCTGGGAATGGTTACCAGAATGGAAAAAGGCTCGCTGCACATTTGGTTTCCGGCCGGCGCTCTTCTCTTCTTTCTGATCATGCTCGTTTCCAGGATGGCGCGATGGATGGACTTTCCCGTGGCGCTGAATTATTGGATCGGTCTGCTGCCGTTGGTCTTTGTGCTTCACGAGCGGCCCTGGAAAAATTGGCTGGCGGTCGCCGGGTTGGGTTTGCTGTTGTTCGCTCTGCCTGCCGTAGTGCACGTGGACAAGTTTTGCCAGATGCTGATCGTTTTTGCGGTGTTTTGCCTTAGCCTGGCGATGCTGGCTGCGAATCAGCCCCGCCTGATCAGCGCTGCGGCCGTTTTGCTGGCGTTGTGGCTGACCGCCTGCTTTTCAGGCTCACGCTTGAGTCCGCGCTTTGAAGGCGTCTGGTCGCCCGCCACTTTGAAACAAGTGTGTCGAACCCTGCAGCCTGAGAGCAAAGAATCGACCATTTTGGCCGGCGCGTCCATTTGGGCGTTTGAATCCGGCCTTCAGCCCTATTTGAACATCACCCATCCGACGGAAATGCAGCGCCGTTTCCGTTCTGATTTTGCCGACAGCCTGCTGCAGCGGCCGCCGGATTTCATCGTTGTGGACAGCCACACTCAGCGCAAATACAACCGCTATTGGGATGTGATCGCCCGTGAACTCGAGGCCCGCTATGAACGATTGGCTGCATGGAAAAATGACGACGCGCCGGTGACCCTCTATCGACTGATGCAGACGAGCGCCCCGAGCGCGAAAACTTTAGCCTACAGGCCGGCGCTGTGTCGTTAAGAAGCAAGACGATCGGCGGGTTGTTGTGGACCGGCGCCTCCAAGATGAGCATGCATCTGGTGCTGTTCATCGTCAACATCATTCTGGCGCGCATCCTCGACAAAGGCGATTTCGGCATTGCCGGTATGGCCATGCTGGTGACCCTGGCGATCTCTCTGGTGAACGACAGCGGCCTGGGCACCTCTCTGGTGCAGCGCAAAGAGATCACGGAGCATCAAAAGAGCACGCTGTTCTGGGGCAGTCTGGCCTTCGGGCTGATTCTGTTCGTCGTCGCGTTGCTGGGCAGCGGCCCGCTCGCCCAATTTTTCCGCCAGCCGCGGGCGCAGCCTGTTTTCATCGTACAGGCGCTGGGCTTTATCATCGGCAGTCTGGGAATTGTGCACAAAGCCCAGCTGGTTCGTGAGATGAATTTCAAACGGCTGAGCCTGATCGAGATGACCTCCATGGCGGCGAGCGGCGTTGTGGCGGTGGTGCTGGCTTTTTCCGGCGCCGGCGTGTGGAGCCTGGTGCTCAATCTGCTCATGCGCGATACGGTGGTGGTGTTCATGGTGTGGCGGTTTTCCACCTGGCGGCCGAAATTTTATTTCCGCTGGAGCACCTTTCGCGAGCTTTTTGGTTTCAGCGCCAAAGTGCTGGGCAACGATGTGGCGATCCTGTTGAACACCAACGCCGACATCTCTCTGGTGGGCCGCTATCTCGGCGCCCAGGCGCTGGGCGCCTACAGTCTGGCGCTTACTCTGGTCAAGCTGCCGGTCACGCAGCTGTCGGCCGTGGTCACCAAAGTGGCGTTTCCGGCCTTTAGCGCGGTGCAATCGGACCTGCCGACGTTTCGTCGCGGCTTTCGTACGGCGATCACCTATATTTCCATGATCACTTTTCCGCTGCTCATCGGTTTGGGCCTGTTCGCCCGTGAGTTCATTCTGCTGTTTCTCGGCGCCAAGTGGTTGGAGATGGTCTGGCCGCTGATTCTGCTGGTGCCCATGGCCATGTTGAAATCGGTCGGCACCATCAAGGGTTCGGTGCTTAAAGCGGTCGGCCGCCCGGAGATTGAATTCTGGTGGAACGTGATTTATCTGGCGCCGCTGGCAGCGGTCATCTATTTCGGCACACGTTACGGCCTGGTGGGCGTGTCTGCGGCCTTTACCACGCTCTATGTGCTGACTTTTCCCATCATTCAGACACTGACCAACCGGCAGGTGCAGTTGACCAACTATGATTTTTTAATCGCTTTGAAACCAGCGGCGGTGTCCGGTTTGTTTATGCTGGCAGGGGGATTGGGATTCAAAGCGCTCAACAGCCAGGTGCTGCACTGGGGCGCCTTGGCCACCTTTGTGGCCGGAGTGCCATTGGTCGCGCTGATCTATTTGGCGGCGCTGTGGCTGCTGCAACGCCGAGAGGTGGAGCCGCTGCTGCAAGTGTTCCTGGAGATGAAACAAACGCGTGGGCGTGAAAAAACACAGGCACGGGATTAGATCCGATGAAAATCGCCATCATGGGCATTCGGGGCATACCGGCGAACTATGGCGGGTTCGAAACGTTCATCGAAGAGATGGCGCCGCGGTTGGTGTCGCTCGGCCATGAGGTTACGGTCTACGGCCGCAGCCATATGATCGATTATGACGGAGCGGTTTACAAAGGCGTGCGCCTTAAAATACTGCCGACCATCAGCCATAAATATCTGGATACCGTGATCCACACCCTGGTGTGCACGCTGTACAGCTTTTTCATCCGTTATGATGTGGTGTTTATCTGCAACAGCGCCAACGCCCTGTTTGCGATGCTTCCCCGTCTAATGGGCAAGCCCACGGTGCTGAATGTAGACGGCCTGGAATGGAAACGACAAAAGTGGAACTGGGCGGGCAAAGCTTTTTATCGCATCTCCGAGTATTTGGCGACGTTCATGCCCACGGCCATTGTCAGCGATGCCCGCGACGTGCAGAACTATTATCTGAACAGATTCAACAAACCCTCCACGTTTATTCCCTACGGTGCACCGGAAACCGCGGTGGAAAGCCGGGAGGTCCTGCACCGCTTCGGCCTGCAGCCGGATCGCTATGTGCTCTATG
Source organism: uncultured Cytophagia bacterium (assembly GCA_964554965.1). GTDB lineage: Bacteria > Zhuqueibacterota > Zhuqueibacteria > Residuimicrobiales > Residuimicrobiaceae > Anaerohabitans. The sequence goes on from CAZKQR010000137.1 coordinate 2,894, forward strand.
TGTCCCGCATGGAGCCGGAGAACAACGCCCATCGGCTGGTTCAAGCCTTTGAACGCACGCGCACCGATCTGCAGCTGGTGATGGTCGGCGATGCGCCGTACAGCACCGAGTACATTCGGCGGCTGAGAGCCACGACCGATCCACGCATCGTTTTCACCGGCTATGTGTTCGGCCAGGGCTATCGTGAACTGCAATCGCACGCCTATCTGTATGTGCAGGCCACTGAAGTGGGCGGCACCCATCCGGCCCTGCTGGAGGGCATGGGGTATGGCAATTGCGTGCTGGCGAATGATGTGCCGGAGCATCACGAGGTGCTGCAGGACGCCGGCCTGTACTTTCACACCCGCGATGAGCAAAGCCTGGTCGATCAGTTGCAGCATCTATTGGATCATCCGGAGGTGGTTCAGCACTATCGCCGTCGCGTCAAAGAACACGTGCATCGCCATTATTCCTGGGACAAAGTCACTCGGGACTATGAGGCGTTGTTCTATCGCGTCACGCACTCTAAACAGGTGAAAGCAACATGAAACGCATCAATCTGGTTCAGGTGGTGTATGGATTCAGCGTGGGCGGAGCGGAACTCAAATTGCTGGAACTGATCACCCGGCTGAACCGCAACCTGTTCAACATCTCGGTCATCTGCGTCGGCATCGGCGGCCCGCTGGAGGAGCGGTTTCGCGCTCTCGGCGTGCCGGTGCATTTTTTGCCCAAGGCGCGCCGGTTCGACTACACCCTGCCGTTCAAGCTGGGAAAACTGGCGCGCTCGCTGCAGGCGGATATTATGATGACCACGCTGTTTTTTGCCGACGTCATGGGGGCGCTGTCCACTTTTGTGTACAAACCCAAAGCGCTCATCTCCTGGGAGGCGATCACCGGCCGGTTGCGTTTCCACCAGAAAAAAATGTACCAGCTGACCAGCGGCCGTTTCGATATGGTGGTGGCTGTGTCCAATTCCATCTGGCCTTATATCATCAAGGATCGCGGGCAGGATCCGCAGAAAATCCAGACCATTTATTACGGCGTGGATCTGCGTAAATTCGCGCCTGCACCGCCCCATCGCGACCGCGCGCATTTTATCTTCGGCACCGCTGCTCGGCTGGCCTACCAGAAAGGCCATCGCTATCTGCTGGAGGCCATCCCAGAGGTGGTGAAGGAGTATCCGCACGCCCGCTGGGAACTGGCCGGCGACGGCGACAAGCTGGAGGAACTGCGCCGGCTGGTTGCGCAGCTGCAGATCGAACCCTATGTGACTTTTTTAGGCCGGCGTGACGATGTGCCGGATCTGCTGGCCCATTGGGATGCGTTTGTTCTGCCGTCGTTGTGGGAAGGATTCCCCAATGTGCTGCTGGAGGCCATGGCGCGCAGCCGGCCGGTGATCGCTACCGAAGTGGAGGGATCGGGTGAATTGGTGGTGCCGGAGGAGACCGGTTTGCTGGTTGAAAAGAAAAACTCCCAGGCCCTGGCGCAGGCCATGAAGGCCCTGTTGGCGAATCCCGACCGTGCCGAAACCTGGGGCGCCGCGGGGCGAAAGAGGGTGGAGGATTATTTCTCCGTGGGCAAGCAGGTCATGGAGTTCGAAGAACTGTATCTGTCTTTTGTGTAAAAGGGCTGTTGCAGGGCCCCGAGGCAACTATTTTTTTCAAGGTCGCGATTTTGAGCGCTGAGAGCGGAAAGCGAAAAAATCCTCTTGCTTTCCACCGCTCTGATGGTTAATTTCTTTATATAGAAATTGTTCTTTAGACCGCCCTCGTTAGGGGTGCTTTGCCGGTCGCCGGCAAGGCTGAGATAACACCCTACCACGCGTCCCTTTGCATGGGACGAAACGAACCTGATCTGGGTAATGCCAGCGTAGGAAAACGACTGTTCCAACACAACAAAAGTTGCAGGCCGCTTTGCCCATTCAGGTGAAGCGGCCTTTTTTTTATTTCAATTCGCCTGTATAGGTGAAATCAAGGCGAACCAGGAGGCTTTATGATCCATCGTTTTCTGATGATTTGCGCTTTAGCCGGCGGGCTGATGGCGCAAGAGCGTTCCATCACCGGCGTCGTGCTGGATGCGCAGACCGGCCTCGCTTTGCCCGGCGCTACGGTGATGAGGCCGGGCAGCCGCATAGGCGCGGCAGCGGATGAGCACGGCCGATTCGCCTTTCGCCTGCCGCAGAGTGAAGTGGTGCTGGAAGCGCGGCTGTTGGGCTACGGCGCGCAATCGCAAACGGTTCTGGCATCCGACCCTGCGCCGACCGTGACCTTTCGCTTGCAGCCCACAGTGCTGCCGCTGCAGAGCATGCTGGTCACGGCCAGCCGTACCCGCGAACAGCCGTTTGACGCCGGCTATGCCAACCTGCAACAACAGCAGATTCAGGAGCGCTATTCGGTGCAGGATATTCCGGCGCTGCTGTCCGAGATGCCCTCCACCACTTTTTACTCGGAAAGCGGCAACGGACTCGGCTACACCTATTTGAATATCCGCGGTTTTGACCAACGGCGCATCGCGGTCATGGTCAACGGCGTGCCGCAGAACGATCCCGAGGATCATTCGGTCTACTGGCTGGATTTTCCCGACCTGGCGGCGAATTTGGAGAACATTCAGGTGCAGCGCGGCGCCGGCGGCCTGTTCGGCGCCGCCTCTGCCATCGGCGGTGCCGTCAATCTGATCAGCTCGAATTTCACTCAGAACCGGGGCATCTCGATCTACAGCGGCGCCGGCAGCTATAACACGCGCAAATACTCCCTGTCCGCCGGCTCCGGACTGATGGACAATCGCTACGCCCTCTATGCCCGGCTCGGCAAAATCACCAGCGACGGCTATCGCGACAACTCCTGGGTCGATTTCAACAGTTATTTTCTCGGCGTCGCCCGGTTTGACAAAGGAATGACCACCCAGATCAACCTGTACGGCGGACCGGTCTCCGATCATCTGGCCTATTACGGCATTCCGCGCGCAGATGCGGCGGATAAAAAATTGCGCAAGCGCAATCCGATCCAGCGCAAAGAAGAGATAGAGAATTTTTCCCAGCCCCATTACGAGATCATCAACGAATGGCAGACCGGCCGGTGGAAATTTCAAAATACGCTGTTTTATGTGGCCGGCGAGGGATTTTATGATTACGATGGTTCCTGGGCGCCCTACAGTTATTATCGCATCACACCGGAGAACGGTTTCGCCGTTGCCGGTGATCCCGAGTCTCTTTACATTCCCGACGCCCTGATTCACGCCCATGTGAAAAACGGGCAGGCCGGCTGGTTGCCGCGAGCGGCCCTGCAGCATGATCGCGGCGTGCTGACCGTGGGCGCGGAATGGCGCCGGCACCGCTCTCTGCACTACGGTTCATTGAAATGGGGCACGGAGCTGCCGGCAGGCGTCACTCCGGATTACCGTTATTATGAATATCGCGGCGCAAAGAACATCGCCTCCTTGTTCGTGAATGAAGTGTACCGTGCCACCGACCGGTTGACCTGCCTGGCGGATGCGGTTTTGATCCGGCAGAGCTATCGTTTGTACGACGAAAAATATCTGCACACCGATTTCACCAAGCCGTATCTTTTTTTCAATCCCAAGCTCGGCGTGAGTTATCTCTTGCGGCCTGATGTTAAAGTCTACTCTACCTTTGCCCGCACCTCCCGTGAACCGCGGCTGAAAAACCTCTATGACGCCGCGGAAGCGAGCACGCCGGCGAGCTGGGGACCGGTTACGCCGCAGTTCGCACTGGACGCGGACAGCAGCTACAATGTGAATGATCCGCTGGTGAAGGAGGAGACCATGTTCGACTGGGAAGCCGGCGCCGGCCTGGAGCGTTCGAACCTGCATCTCTCGATTAACGCCTACACTATGATTTTCCTGAACGAGATCGTCAAGAGTGGGCGGCTGGACCGCTTTGGTCAGCCGGTCACCGGCAATGCGGAAAGAACGCTGCATCGCGGCATCGAACTGGCCGGCATGTGGCGGCCGTCGCCCGGCTGGGAGCTCTCTGCCAACAGCACGCTCAGCCATAACCGGCTGGTGCGGCACCGCCAGTATACCTGGGCCGGTGTGCATGTGCTGGATGGCAAACGTATCGCCGGCTTTCCGGATGTGCTGGCCAACACCCGATTGAGCTATCGCGCACAGCGGTTCAGCCTGTCCATGGCCGGCCGCTATGTGGGCGCCTTTTACACCAGTAATTTGGAAGACCCGCAGGAACAGGTGCCGGCCTGTGCCCTATTGGATTTCCACGGCCGCTGGAGAGTGCCGGTGGCCGCCGGTGTGAAGGCGGTGGAATTGCAGCTGCAGGTGAACAATGTGCTGAACAAACTCTATGTGGCCCATGGAGAGGGGGACGCCTTTTTCCCTGCCGCGGAGCGCAATGTCTTCCTTGGATTGCAGGTGGAGTTATGACAGCCCGTCCCGCTTTGATCATCGCCAACGGCGAGCTGCCCGATCCAAAGCTGTGGTCTGATCTACTGCAGCAGAATCCCCTGCTGGTCGCTGCAGACGGCGGCGCTGAACGGCTGACCGCCCATGGCCTGACCCCGCATGTGGTCATCGGCGATCTCGATTCACTGTCCGGCGCAGACGCCCTGCGTCTGTCCGGGGCGCGCATCATCCATGTCACGGACCAGGAGACCACGGACCTGGAAAAGGCGCTGGATTTTTTACTGCAGGCGAGGACCGAGCGGGTGACGGTCCTGGCTGCCACAGGTCTGCGTTCAGACCACACTCTGGCCAATTTCTCTATTTTGTTGAAATATCACCGCCGAATGGATATCCGCTTTCGCGATGCGTTCAGCGAGATATCAGTGGTGGAGGGGGAACGCACGCTCGTCATCGCTCCCGGAACACTGGTTTCATTGATCCCCATGGAGCCCTGCAACGGGGTCACCACGGACGGATTGCAGTGGAATTTGCGGCAAGAGACGCTGGCGCCCGGAGTGCGGGAGAGCATTTCCAATAGAGTGGTCACATCGCCGATCGCCATTCGAATCGATCGAGGAAGATCCTTGCTCTTCGTTGGGCTTGTACTTTGAAGGGAGTTGCAGCGCTTGTTAGACAGGCGAAACGTCGTGATGTCCAAAAATGCGTCATAGCATATACATCAGCCTGTTAGATTAAGGAATTCTGACGCGATCAGATTTTTTTCGGGAAGCGTCAAAAATTGCTGGGAAAAATATTTCCAGCCGGACTAAAATTCACGCGGCCATCGATGTAGGGACGCAGATTGGCCGGTTGATGGCGGCATGGGTTTCATTGCAATCCGTGTTTTAATCCACGCCGTTCGACAAGCTTGCCATGCTTTTTGAATAGATATTCAGTGGGCTTGAAAAAGTGATCTATATTGTAAAATGACGAAATAATGTGTTTTATAACTTGTTTTTAAAAGTGAAATTACATATCATATATTTGTTCACCCCTTCACGATCCCCCTTCTCTTTTATTCGCGAGGTAAATAGAATGAAAAAGGCACTTCTCTTTTTCCTGCTTTTTTTACCGATCCCAGCAAGCGCTAAAACGGTGAAATATGTAGAACTCGGATTCAACCAGTCCAGGTTTCGCAATCAGGAGTGTAAAAGCAAGATCGGACCTTCATTTGGATTGGGTCTTGATTATTACCCCGTCAAATCCTTGGGCGCGTTTATCGGTACAGAGTTACTGTATCAAAATAAAAAGCTACTAGTAAAAAATAAAACATGGCCCTCAAGCCTTATCCCGGAAACAGCTATGACCGTTATTACCGGAGATTTTGATATAAATATCTCCTATCTTGAAATGCCCCTGCAAATAGGTTATCGAATGATAGTCTGTGATCAATTTTCAGTCGCTCTTTTTTCCGGGTACAGTTTTTTGATTCCTTTAAAAGATCATACAAGAGTAAAAGAAAAGAGCTATCGGGAATTGGCTCCTGCTGAACGAGGGAAATTCAATGATTATGATTATTATCTGGTTGATGAAAGTCGTGTTTCCTGGTCGCAGAATTTTAACATTGGCATACGGTTGTCGTATGATCGCTTCGGCTTTATCTTCAGCTACGCAAAAGCATTGTCTTTTACTCAAAATGTAAGGGGAATGGATATGCAAGGCAAGGTTGATAGTTATAAGATATTGCTTGCTTTTATATTTTAACTCGCTTCAAAAACAATCATGTAAACGAGGGGTCATTGCCATAAAACCATGAGTTGTTTTGGCCATAGGTAGGAAGCAAATTGTTGCCTTTGCGATCTCTGCGCCTTTGCGTTGAACGCCAACATTCGTGCGAAGGCTTGTATTGAAGCAAGATCTGCGAAATGACAACTGGTATCACGATGATCGACCATTATTATTAAACGCCAAGGCGCAGAGTACGCGGAGAAAAAAGCAGTTTCGATCACAGGAAGGAAAAAGTATTGAGGGTTAAATCAACCCTTTTGCTGTATCATTTGCTTTGATCCAATAGAATAACGCGACCACAAGTGAAGGAGAGAAGATCTTGAAAACGTTGTCGTGATTTTTTTTATCCAGGCGTGTTCATTGCTGTGAAATTAAACTGATTATCTGTTTTAGGGAGCGCGGACGTCCACGTCCGCGATGGCATCCATGGCCCATCGCCGGTGGAGCTGGCTCCTGCGAATCCGCACTAAATTTCGATGACTATGGTGGAGGCGGCTTCGGCCGCTGATGTAAATTTGCTTAAGCGTCCTGATTCAGAAAAGGCTTATGTTGCAGCCGAACACAGCAAGGGCGGAATGCGGCGCTGAGCGGGCTCTTCTGCCTGTGCTTTCGCTGCGCACGGGCAGAACCAGGCACTCGAGCGGATGAGGCTGTCTAAAAAGTAATTAGTGAGGCCCGAAGGGCCAAGCTATATGAGCCCAGGGCGGTCAGCCCTGGGCTATGTAATGAAAACAAACGAGCCCTGTAAGGGCGATCGGTTGTTGCTATTAAACGGATTAGGCCGCCCTTTCAGAGCTGAATTCCAAAACCGTCCTTTCTCTCGCGAAAGGGAGGACGCTATTCATTAGTAAGCAGTAAATGGTTGCCTCTGCGACCTCTGCGCCTTTGCGTTGAACGCCAACATTCGTGCGAAGGCTTGTATTTAAGCAAGATCTGCGAAATGACAACTGGTATCACGATGATCGACCATTATTATTAAACGCCGAGGCGCAGAGTACGCGGAGAAAAGCAGTTTCGATCACAGGAAGGAAAAAGTATTGAGGGTAAAATCGATAGTTTTGGTATATCGTTTGCTTGTATAGTATAGAATATGACTACCCTAGATGAAGACCTTGATTCTGTGTTAAAATAAAAAACCTGTTGCGGTGTCCACGTTAAGTCAT
>CAZKQR010000138.1:0-10121 GCA_964554965.1 uncultured Cytophagia bacterium
AATCTGGAAAAACCGCTGGTGGTCAAGATCACCGATAAATGCGGTGAGAACCCCATTGCCGGATTTCCGGTGGTCTTTACCGTGATCCAGGGTACGGATGCCTATTTGGACAATCCGAGCAATTTGAATAAATCGGTCACAGTGATGACCAATGACCAGGGTCTGGCGCAGGTGAACCTGTTCATCGGCAGCCTGCCCAGCGAACAGCATCTGGTGCGGGCGACGGCTGCGGGCATGAATCCGGAAACAGTCACCTTTACGGCCACCTCCACCGCCGCTGTGGCCATTGCTCTGGAGTATATCTCGGGAAGTTTTCAGGACACTACCGTCACCAAGCCTTTGAGCCAGCCATTGGTGGTTCGCACGCTGGGCCCCTATGATGCCCCCATCAGCGGTCAGACGGTCAAATTCGCCGTCACTAAAGGCAACGGCAATATCAACGGACAGACGTTCATCAGCGTAGTGTCCGACGCACAGGGTTTGGCGCGCGCCAACCTGACCATCGGCACTGCGGCGGGCGATTCGGCCAATATTGTGGAAGCCACCTCCACCCGCAGCGATAACGTCAATCTGCAATTAAAGGGTTCGCCCGTCCGCTTTATCGCCGCGGGAGTCGCTGACGTGGCCTCGCGCGTGGAGCGGGATGAAGCCACCAACGCTCAATCCGGAACCGCCGGCGCCCCGCTGCTTAAGGACATCCGCGCCCGCGTTCTCGATCAATACGGCAACCCCATTTTCGATTACCCGGTGACCTTTGAGATCAAGGCGGATGGCGGCATGTTCATTACCGGCACCACCGAAAGCATGGTGCAAATCAGTAGAACCGGCAAGGACGGCTATGCGTCGGCGAAATGGAAAATGCCGACCTCTTTGGGGCCGGTCAGCTGTACCGCCACGGCTGCCAAAGAAAACGGCGTGGAGCTGAGTGGCAGCCCGATCTCCTTTACCGCCACCTCGGCGACCGGTGAGGCGTACAAGATGATCTCCCTGACGACCGCGGATACCCTTTCCGGCATTGCCGGCAAACCGCTGTCGCAGTTGTTGCGCGTCCGCGTGACCGATCGCAATGATCTGCCCAAAGGCGGATATTTTGTCACGTTTCTGGTCACCAAAGGCGGTGGATCGTTGAGCAACGGATTGACCAACGCCACGACACAGACCGTGGCCACGTCGGTCGATTCCGGCATCGCAGAGGTCACCTGGACTTTGGGAACGGTGCGCGGCATGGCCAATAACGTTGTGCAGGCGCGCGCGGCGGTGACGGTGAATCCGACGCTGATCTTTCAAGCTACAGCAGCGCCCGACATTCCAAGCCGGCTGATTGAGGATAAAACCGCCAAGGATCAGGTCGGCAAGGTGGGTGTGGCCCTGGCTCAGCCCATCAAAGTGCAGATCGTCGATCAATACGGCAACGGCGTGCCGAACCATGCGGTAGTGTTCACAGTGCAGGGTGCGGATTCGGTGCGCGGCAACATCGACGGATTGGCCACGAAGACAGTGCCCACGGATATCGACGGCTTTGCCAGAGTGAATTGGGTGCTGGGCAAACGTCCGGGTTCGCGCAACAACATCATGGAAGTGACCTCCCGGCACATCAACACGCTGTTGACCAATGCGCCCTATGTGTTCTATGCCACAGCGATTCTCGGCGATCCGGCGCTCATCACCATGAAGAGCGACACAGCCAAGTTGTCCGCCGGCACCACCATCGGCGCCGCGCTGTCGGAACCGTTGCGCGTTCGCGTGACGGATATGTTCTCCAATCCCATCGCCAATCAGGAGGTTGTCTTCGAGGTCATGAGTACGGCTGCGGCCGGCGGCGGCTCCTTGGATGGCGTGGTGGACAGCAAAAAGACCGTGTTGACCGACTCGTACGGCATAGCCAGCGTGCTCTTTTACTGCGGCAATAAATACGGCTACAAGATCAACCGTGTTGAGGCGCGCGCCGAGTACGCCAGCCAGAAGTTGAACGGATCGCCGGTGACCTTCTTTATCTCCGGCCGTGCATCGAATGCGGCTAAAATTCAGGCCAAAGGCGGCAACAACCAGAACGGCACCGTCGGCCAATATCTATTGGAAGAGCTGCAAGTCATGGCCATGGATCAATATGGCAACGGTGTGAGCAATCATCCGATTACTTTTAGCGTAACTACGGGCGTTGCGGAGAAATCCTCTCTCGGCGCGGATACGCTGACAATCAAAGTCGTGGAAACCGGTCCGGATGGAATCGCCCGCGTGGCCTGGAAGTTGGGTCGCGTGGCCGGCGCGGACAAGAACACGGTGGAAGCCACTTCCACCAATGGGTCAACCCCGTTGGCCGGTGCCCCGTTGCTTTTCAAAGCCACAGCTGCAGCGGATGTCACCGACGCCAAACGCAGCCAGATTCAGGCGTTTCCGGTGGAGGTGCCGGCGGACGGCGCTTCCAAGTCGGTCATTCAGATCACTCTGCGCGATCGCTACGACAACCTGGTTGCCAAGAAGGCGGTTCTCTTGTCCGCCTCAAACACATCCACGCACATCACTGGGCCCACGGCCACCACCGACGACAAGGGGCAGGCGACCGGTTATGTCACCGCCACTTCAGCGGGCGTCACCTGGCTCAAGGCGCGTGATTTGAACAGTCAGATCACCCTGGCGGACAGCGTGCGCGTGACGTTCAAGGCATTGGCTGCCTTTGAGATCGTAATGGCCAGCACCAATCACGGCGACGCACAAGAGGCCAATGTGGCCACGGCCTTGACTACGCCGTTGCGCGTGTATGTGCGCGACAAATACAGCAACCCCATCCGCAATTTCCCGGTGACGTTCGTCCCGACGCAGGGCGGCGGTCAGATGCTGGATGGACCGCAGGTCTTCACCGATTCGACCGGCCTGGCGCAGTCCCGTTATCTGCTCGGTCCCGCGGAGGGCGTTAACTTTATCGAAGCACGGGCGTTTGACCAGACCACCGGTGCGGCGTTGAGCAACTCTCCGGTGCGCTTCACCGAGACCGGCAAGAAATCCAAACCGTCGTATCTGGTCAAAGTCAATGGCGACGGCCAATCCGCCGCGCCCGGTCAGCAATTGGTCAATCCGCTCAAAGTGCGCGTGCTGGATCTGAACAATAAACCAATCTGGGGCGTTGAGGTCAAGTTCGGCGTGTTGCTCAACGACGGCAATGTGATCAGCACTAATCCGGTTAAAACCGATATGAACGGCGAAGCCCAGGCCAGCGTGGTGGTGGGATTCACCCAGGGCACGAACTTGTACAGCGCTCATCTGCCGGAAGCCCCGGCGATTCAAACCCTGTCCTTTACGGCCACCACGATCAACGGCACTGCCAGCCGGCTGGTGTACATCGCCGGCAATCAGCAGAACGGGACGGTCAATCGCACCCTGCCTCAGCTGTTGACGGTATCCACTGAGGACGACTATGGCAACAAGGTCGCCAATGTGCCGGTCAATTTTTCCGTGGTGGAGGATGCCACGGTGCTTTCGGTCGGCGCTCTGGCCGGTGGCGTTAAATCCGCGATCGTTCGTTCCGGATCCGACGGCATCGCCTCCATCACTTACACCCCGGGAACCCGTGCCGGGCTGAACAAAGTGATGGTCACGGCCGCTGGGCTGCAGCCGGTCAGCCTACCCTTTATGCTCTATGGCAAAGCCGATGCTCCGCATTGCATGACCGACGCCAGCGTCAAAAATCTGCGCGGCCAGGTGGGCAAAATGATGATCGATCCGATCCAGGTTCTGATCAGCGATCAATACGGCAATCCGGCGCAGAACGGCATGGTGCAGTTTGTGGTGATGCCGCAAAGCGGAAGTCTGGTGGGCAACAATGTGGTCTATTCGGACAGCACGGGTGTGGCCGCCGCGCACTGGGTGTTGGGCAAAGCGGGCGCCAACGTGGCGCTGGCCACATCGTTGCTGCCCTGCGGCGCAACCCAGATCACCTTTAACGCAACGGGCGAAACCAACAATTATCCGGTATTGTCGCTGCCCGGCGACCATGTGATCAATGAACTGCAGCAGCTGCTGCTGACCATCTCCGCTTCCGACGGCGACGGCGACCAGCTCTACATCAATGCCCTGCGGTTGCCGGAAGGCGCGGTTTTCAACGAACCGGTCGGCTCGTATCAGCTCAACTGGACGCCGACGCCGAACCAGGGCCGCACTGATCCGTACTATGCGGTGTTCGAAGCGCTGGATAGCCGCGGTGGACGCGACCTCGATTCAATCAAAATTACGGTGCGCAACGACAACGCGGCGCCGCAGCTGGTGAGCAAGAGTCCGGTGGACCAGTACGCGCTGGTGCCCTATCAGTCGACTCAGGAGTTCATCGTCCAGGTTATGGATCCGGACGGCGACCAACTGACCTACAGCTGGAAGGTGGATAACGCCGTGGTCGGCAACTCGTCCGCATTTTTCTTCGACTCGCGATATTATACAGCGACGAGCCAGCACATGGTGTCGGTGGAGGTCTCGGACGGAGTCAGCAGCATCATCAGCACCTGGGTTGTGGACATCCGCAGTGCAGTGGAGATGAAAACGTTCACCTGTGCGGCGGTTCCCTATCAGGGCGTCAAGCTGGAATGGGAAACCGCTTCAGAAACCGGCAACCTGGGTTTCCATGTGTATCGCAGCCTCAGTGAGGCGGGAAAATACGACAAGATCAATGCTGATCTGGTGCCGGCCTGTGAGGACGGTAAATATACCTTCATCGATCAGGAGGCGCAAGTCGGCCGCAAATACTATTATAAAATCGAGGACATGAACACCAGCGGCGCCACTCAGACGCACGGCCCGGTGTTGGCGGAGGTGGCGGCGCCGGAGAATTACGATCTGGCGCAGAACTATCCCAACCCCTTCAATCCGACGACCAACATTCGTTTTCAATTGCCGCAGAACGACCAGGTGAGAATTCAGGTCTTTAACCTCACCGGTCAGCTGGTGTGCACGCTGGTCGACGGCAAGATGCCGGCCGGCTACCACGTGGCGGTCTGGGATGGCCGCGACGAATACGGCGTCCGGGTTGGCTCTGGCATCTATTACTACCGGTTGACCTGCCAGTCCTTCAGCTCGACCAAAAAGATGGCATTGTTGAAATAGGGTGGTGTGGTGGATAGGGGACGTTGGATGAGTCTTATCCAACGTCCCCTATCAGGGTTATAGGCACAGCGCGCCGTCGCTTAACGGTAAAAGCCGATATGTGAGACTATCGGCTTTTTTTTATAATCCTGAGGATAAAATTGAATTGTAAATATGCCTCGAGAGTCGTATTTTAAAGGCTGAAAAAAAGGCTCTGGTTATAGATAAAGGTCGAGGCTATGAAGAAGCGTGTTTCGTTCGCTGTGATGCTGTTTTCACTGGTCGCCGTTGCCCACGCGTCGGAAGGGGCGGCTCACGGGGGCGTTCATCTGGGCGAGCTCCTGCCGGTGTGGAGCGGCTTGCCGTTTGTCGGCATCTTGTTGTCCATCGCCCTGTTTCCCCTGTTCGCCCCTCATTTCTGGCATCACCATTTCGGCAAGGTGTCGGCCTTTTGGGCGCTGCTGTTCGCCGTTCCTTTTGCTATCGCCTATGGCGAACCGGCGTTGCACGAGATTCTGCATATCTATCTCATCGATTATTTGCCTTTTATTATTTTATTGTGGGCGTTATTCACGGTAGCCGGCGGCCTGCTGGTGGAGGGGGATATCGTCGGCAAGCCAATCAGCAATTTGCTGATGCTGTTGATCGGCACGGCCATCGCTTCGTGGATCGGCACCACCGGCGCTTCCATGCTGATGATCCGACCGGTGCTGCGCGCCAACAGCAGCCGCAAGAACAAGGTCCATGTGGTGATCTTTTTCATCTTTCTGGTGAGCAATATCGGCGGCGCCTTGACCCCTCTGGGCGACCCGCCGCTGTTCCTTGGATTTCTCCACAGCGTGCCGTTTTTCTGGACCATGCAGCTGTTGCCTGAGACCTTGATGGTGGCCGGGCTGGCGCTGCTGATTTTCTTTATCATGGATACGGTTTTATATAAGCGGGAGGCCGATTCATCGCTGCAAAAAAACCTCGCCGCAGAGGTCAAGACGCCTGTGCGCATCCGCGGTCTGTTTAATTTTGTGCTTTTGGCCGGTGTGGTCGGCTCTGTGCTGATGAGCGGCGTGCTGCATCTGGGCGAGGTGACGGTGTGGGGGATCACGCTGGAATTGCAGAACCTGCTGCGTGATTTTCTGCTGATCCTGATCGGTTTGATTTCGCTCAAGACGACGCGGGTGGAGATTCGCCAGGGCAACGAGTTCAGCTGGGGTCCCATTCAGGAGGTGGCGATCCTGTTCGCGGGTATTTTTATGACCATCATTCCGGCGTTGGCCATGCTGCGCGCCGGCAGCCAGGGCCATTTGGCGTTCATCGTCAACAGCGTAAAAGAGCCCTGGCACTATTTCTGGGTGGCCGGCGGTCTGTCCAGTTTTTTGGATAACGCGCCCACCTATCTAACTTTTTTCAACACCGCGCTGGGCAACTTTTATCCGGGAACGCTGGAAGCGCAAGCCGTGGCGCAGTTGCTGGCCGAGCATCCGATCTATTTAAAGGCCATCTCCTGCGGCGCTGTGTTCATGGGCGCCAACACCTATATCGGCAATGCGCCCAACTTTATGGTGCGCTCCATCGCTGAAGAGGCCGGCGTCAAGATGCCCAGCTTTTTCGGCTATATGCTCTATTCCCTGCTGGTTCTGATTCCCCTGTTTGTACTCACGACAATCATCTTCTTTTAATCGCGTAACATGCAGTGCATCGGCCGCCGGTTCTGCGCCGGCGGCTTGTTGCATCGCTGCCTGTGGTTCAACTAAATATTTAAAATTTCCGCACACTGTTTTTAGCTTGGAAATTCACTGCCCGACTCTGGCACGCACGCGACGCCGTTATATCGTTCACCGGCCAAGTGCGTTGGTTTACGCATCGCTAAATGATCGTAACAGGATGTTTTTCGGGCTGCGCGCTTGGTGCGTCCGCGATGGTATCGGCAAAACAAAGCGCTTTTGCGGACAGCGCCGCGTTCTATTCGGGTTTGGGTAGGGCCGGACGTCTGCTCACGGTTTTTAACGGAGCTAGCGGGTTTGAATCCGCGGTGAGTGCGCTTTTTCGTATTCGTCGATCTGGAACTGATGTTTGAGCAGATAGCCCAGCGCCTCGACTCCTTCCAGAACACAGAGTTTGTTGAACGGATCGATGGGGAAGGAATGGGACTCGCCGTCAGGCAGGATCAGCTGCTGGCCGGCGAGATCGATGGTCAGCTCAGCGTCCGGCGGCAGCAGAAAAAGTTTGCTCAGGGTGGCACTGTCGACTGTCACCGGCAGCAGGCCGTTCTTCAGGCTGTTGCTGCTAAAGATGTCGGCGAACCGGCTGCTGATGACAACACGAAAGCCGAAATCCAGCAGAGCCCAGGGGGCGTGTTCACGGCTGGAGCCGCAGCCAAAGTTGTCTCCCGCCACCAGGATTTTTGCTTTCTGCGCCCGCGGCTGATTGAGAATAAAATCGGCTTTTATCCGGCCCTGATCGTCATAGCGCCAATCGCAAAACAGATTGGCGCCCAATCCCTTTTTATCAGTACCTTTTAAAAAACGGGCCGGCATGATCTGGTCCGTGTCGATGTCGTTGACCGGCAGGGTGACAAAGTGGCTGGTCAATCGGGTAAAGGGTTGCATGGTTTTCTCCAAAATGTTAAGGCCGTCTGCCGGCAGTGAGCTCCTTAGCGGCGGATGAATAAACAACCGCGAACCGGCGGCCGCTGCGAAGGCTGTTTACAGCAGCGTGCGCACATCCGTCACCACGCCGGTCACGGCGGCGGCGGCGGCAGTCCACGGACTGGCCAGCAGGGTGCGGCCGCCCTTGCCCTGGCGGCCCTCAAAGTTGCGATTGCTGGTGCTGACGCAATATTGACCGGGTTGCAGTTGATCGCCGTTCATGGCGATGCACATGCTGCAACCGGATTCCCGCCACTCGGCGCCTGCCTGAAGAAAAATCCGGTCCAAACCTTCTGCCTCAGCCTGCCGTTTAATCGCTTGGGATCCCGGTACGATCAACGCGCGCACGCCGGGAGCCACCCGGCGTCCTTGCATCACCTGTGCAGCGTTGCGCAAATCTGAAAGCCGCCCATTCGTACAGCTGCCGATAAACACCACCTCGATGGGATGGCCCAGCAATCTCTGCTTCGGTTTCAATCCCATATAGGCCAACGCCTTGGTCAGGCTTTGCTTTTCATCCGCCAGGCCGCTGTCAGCGGGATCCGGAATCAGGCCGTCGATGGCCATCGCCATGCCGGGATGGGTGCCGAAGGTGATCATGGGCGCCAGCTCTGCGCTACGGATCGTGACCTGCCGGTCGAAAACCGCGTCCGGGGCAGAGGGCAGCCGTCGCCATTCCAGCAGCGCTTTTTCCCATTCCTTCTCCTTGGGGGCAAAGGGCTTGTCCGCCAGATACTGAAAGGTGGTGTCGTCCGGCGCTATCATGCCGGCGCGGGCGCCCGCCTCTATGCTCATGTTGCAGACCGTCATCCGGCTTTCCATGCTCAGTCCGGATATCGTGTCTCCAGCGTACTCGAGCACATGGCCGGTGGCGCCGCCGACGCCGATGCGGCTGATCAGCGCCAGAATGATATCTTTGGCGCTGACCCCTTTTCCCAAAGAGCCGTTGATCTCCACTTTCATGGTTTTGGCTTTAGTCTGCAGCAATGTTTGGGTGGCGAGAACATGCTCCACTTCACTGGTGCCGATGCCAAAGGCCAACGCTCCGAACGCGCCGTGCGTGGCTGTATGGCTGTCGCCGCAGACGATGGTCATGCCGGGCTGGGTAAATCCCAGTTCCGGGCCGATGACATGGACGACGCCGCGGCGGTCCGCGTGCAATGGAACGCCGAACTCGTGACAATTGCGCTCCAGCTGTTGGATCTGTATGGCCGCCTGAGCATCGGCGATGGGCTGGTGTGGATCCGTCGTGGGAATCGAATGATCGATGGTGGCCAGGGTTTGCATCGGTCTGCGCACGGTCAAGCCCTTTTCGCGCAGACCCTGAAACGCCTGCGGCGATGTGACTTCATGGACCAGTTGGAAATCGATATAGAGCATGTCGGGTCCGTCCGGTTGGCTGTGCACGACATGACGGTCCCAGATTTTTTCAAAGAGTGTTTGCGGTTTCATGGATTTGCCCTAAAGACTGTTTTTTTAATGGCAGACGCCTTGACTTGAATGCAGGTGCAGGCAAAAGCGCACCTGTTCTCAGGGCTACTGCAGCACGGCGCCGCTGCTGGCCGAGCTCACCATGCGGATGTAGCGCCCCAGCCAGCCGGTTTTTATTTTCGCCTCAAAGCTCGGCAGACTCTGCAGCCGTCGCTGGATCTCTTCCTGTGCAAGCCGCACATTCAGTGTGCGCTGGTGCAGATCGATCTCGATGATGTCGCCGTTGTGCAATGCGGCGATGGGACCCTGCGCCGCAGCCTCTGGGCTGACATGGCCGATGCAGGCGCCGCGCGTGCCGCCGGAGAATCTTCCGTCGGTGATCAGCGCCACTGATTCGCCCAGGCCCATGCCCATGATCGCGGAGGTGGGGGAGAGCATCTCGGGCATGCCCGGCCCCCCTTTGGGTCCCTCATAGCGGATGACAACCACCTCTCCGGCTTGGATGGCGTTCTTGGCGATGGCCTCCAGGCATTGGTCCTGGCTGTCGAACACATGCGCTGGGCCGGAAAATTTCCACATGTTGGCCGCCACAGCGCCGGTTTTGATGACTGCGCCCTCGGGCGCTAAATTGCCGAACAGCAGCGCCAGTCCGCCGGTCTGGGCAAAGGGATGGTCGATGCTGCGGATCACCTCATGATCGAGAATGACCGCCTTCTTGATGGACTCGCCCAGGGTGGCGCCGGTCACGGTCTGTTGATCCAGATGGAGCAGACCGGGGATTTTAGTCAGTTCGTTCAGGATGGCGGGGATGCCGCCGCTGCGATCCACATCCTCGAGGTGCACGGTGCGCAGAGCGGGTGAGACTTTACACAGATACGGCACACGATCCGCCAGTCCGTTCAAGCTTTTCAGGTCAATGACAACGCCCGCCTCCTGAGCCACCGCCAGCGTGTGCAGGATGGTGTTGGTGGAGCCGCCCAT
>CAZKQR010000139.1:0-10094 GCA_964554965.1 uncultured Cytophagia bacterium
CGAAATAGTTATAGATCGTGCCCTTGCCGAATTCGGCGTGGTGGGCGATCTCCTCAAGGGTGGTCTCGTGATAGCCTTGACGAAGGAAAAGCTCGCGCGCCGCTGCGATGATCTCCTGCTGCCTCGCCAGCTTTTCCCGCGCCTTGCGGCTTAACGGGCGGTTGACCATAATTTGACCTTACGGTTTTATACATGACTGATCAGTCATTTATTGAATGACAAGTCATAATCTAGTCATCTCTACGTTTAAAAGCAACAAGTAATTTTCGCCATGGGCTTTTTACACCGCGGGACCACGTGCTGGGAAGGGGCGGCGGCGGGGCGGCAAAGCGGCGGCCTGTAACGTTTAGGCTGCGGCGAACGACCGCGACGACAGCGCCTGCGGACCGGGCCGGTCGATGCGGCGGCGCAACCCGGCAGCCGAAGAACGCACAGGCGGTTAGCGCCTATTCCGGGCGCCATCTGTCCGCGAAAATAGTGTTGTTTTTCACTGCCAGCCTGGCTAAATTGCCGCTCAACGAGTTTTCATGAATCGGCGCGGCTCAATGGCCTTGTGGCGACGGCGTGACCCTTACCGTGTGCCGTCTTTTTTTTAGCCTGCCATAAAAAAATTATTTCCATGCGTAGGCCGCGCGCGAAGGCGTTTATCGCAAAACGGTAGATGGACACGACACCACATAAGTAAGGGTGCGGGTGTTTCCAGACATCAAGATAAGCAACTGCAAACGCGCAGGGCTGCGTGAACAGCCCGGTGCAGGTCGTTTCGAGTGTTTTTAACCAAGACGGTTAACCGATTACCCGGCGTGGAGGTGACCAATGGCTGTACTGGATTTCGGAATTGTTACGCTGTATCTGCTAGGCACGCTGTTGATTGGTTTCTGGATGCAAAAAAAAGCTTCCGAGTCCATCACATCTTATTTTTTAGGCGACAAAAATATCCCCTGGTGGGCGCTGGCCTCCTCCGGCATGGCCTCCAATCTTGACCTCAGCGGCACCATGATCATCGTCGCTCTGGTCTATGCGCTGGGCGCCAACGGCTTTTACATCGAGCTTCGCGGCGGCGTGGTGCTGATCATGGCTTTTCTCACCGCGTTCATGGGCAAATGGAACCGGCGTGCCAACGTGATGACTCTGGCGGAGTGGATGGAGTTTCGCTTTGGTACGGGTCCTGAGGGGCGACTGGCGCGGCTGGTCACTGCGATCACTTCGTTGCTCATCACCATCGCCATGGTCACTTATTTTGCCATCGGCGGCGGCAAGTTTCTCGACAAGTTCCTGGGCATTCCAAGCTTTTGGGGGCTTTCCTCTGAATTTTGGGCAGCCGCCATTCTGATTTTTGTCTCTGCCGTTTACACGATCGCCTCCGGGCTGTATGGCGTGGTGTGGACCGATTTTTTTCAGATGGTGCTGATTCTGGCCATGATTCTGTATATCAGTATCCGGGCTTTCGGCATCGAACTGCCGGAAAACCTCGTGATCTCGATGCCGTTGAAGGATGGCGGCTTTCAGACCTATCCGACCACGTTCAGCGACTGGAGCAACGTCCTGCCCAAATGGAATCTGGGTTTGGATCCGGCCAACGCCTATTCCATTTACAATCTGTTCGGTGTGGCCGTGCTTTTCTATTTTTTCAAGGTGGCCTTTGAAGGCAGCGGCGGCGCCACCAACTATATGGCGCAGCGATATTTCGCAGCGCGCAACGACCGCGAAGCAGGTCTGATCTCGGTCCTCTGGACCTTTTTGCTCTCTTTCCGCTGGATCTTTGTGGCGGCTCTGGCGATCTGGGGATTGTCCCTGGGCACGCAAATCACGGATCCGGAAAAAGTGCTGCCCATGGTGGTGGACACGCTGCCCACGGGCATTAAGGGATTTCTCGTCGCCGGCTTTATGGCCGCGGCCATGTCCACGTTCGTCTCCACGGTCAACGCCGGCGCCGCTTACTGGGTCAAAGATATCTATCTGGTGCATATCAAACCCAATGCCTCCGGCCAGAGCGCCATGCTGCAGAGTTATCTTGCCTCCACCGTGGTAGTGGTGGTCGGTTTGGCTCTGATGCTGGTGATCAAAAACATCAATGACATCTGGGGGTGGATCACCATGAGCATCAGTGCGGGCATGGTGATCCCCTTTATGATCCGCTGGTATTGGTGGCGATTGAACGGTTACGGCTACACCATCGGCCTGGCGACCGGCACCCTGGCCGCCATTGTATGGAAGCTGATCATGCCGGAAAACACGGAGGAATATTTTTCTTTCATCTTTTCCTGCGGCCTGTCCATTGTCGGAACCGTTGTCGGCACTCTCTTGACGCGGCCGACGGATGACAAGGTGTTGGAAAATTTTTACAAGGTAACCCGTCCTTTCGGCTTCTGGGGGCCCTATCAGCGCCGGCGGGATGCGCAGGCAGCGGTTGCGATCGATCGTGAGAACCGTCGGGACCTGCTTTCGCTCCTTGTCGCGATACCTTGGCAGATTTCTTTGTTTCTATTCATGATGAGCCTGGTGATGCAAACATGGTCGCAGACACTGATGCTGGCGATGATCCTGGCGCTGTGCAGCATCGGCATGTATGTGTTTTGGTATCGTCATCTATCGTTACAGGAAAGGGCAGAACGATGAAACAACTCAATCGCGCTGTGAGGCGGTTCCTTCGGTCCATGAAAACGGGTGCGGCTGTGAGCGGGATCCTGTTATCCATCGCGCCGGCGACGCCGCTGCATGCCTCGCCGAGTTCGCCTGCACAGAAAAAGACCTATCTCGTCGCCACCTCTCATCTCGACACCCAGTGGCGCTGGACCATTCAGACCACCATCCGGGATTACATTCCGAACACGCTGCGGGGAAATTTTGCGCTGTTGGAACGATACCCTGAATATGTGTTCAACTTTGAGGGCGCCTTCCGCTATATGCTGGCCAAAGAGTATTATCCGCAAGAGTATGCCAGAATGGCCGACTACATTCGAGCCGGCCGCTGGCACGTGACCGGCAGCAGTGTGGATGCGTGCGATGTAAACCTGCCCTCTCCGGAATCGTTGATCCGCCAGGTGCTCTACGGCAACGGTTTTTTTCAACAAGAGTTCGGCAAAACCAGCTGTGATATTTTCCTTCCCGACTGTTTCGGTTTCGGCTACGCTCTGCCCTCCATCGCCAGGCACTGCGGTCTGGCCGGCTTTTCAACGCAAAAGCTGACCTGGGGGTCTTCCGTCGGCATTCCCTTCGGCATCGGTCTCTGGCAAGGAGTCGACGGCAACACGCTCATCGCCGCTCTGGATCCCGGCGCCTATGTGTCGGATCTGACGCAGGATCAGAGTCGCGACTCGGTCGTCGAGCGGGCGATCGACCGGCAATGGCAGCGATCCGGTTTGGCCGCAGCCTACCGCTATTACGGCACCGGCGATGTCGGCGGCTCGCCCAGCGAAGAGTCGGTGAAATGGATGGAAAAAAGCCTGCATTCCGACGGGCCCATCACCGTCGTCAGTGCGTCGGCGGATCAGCTCTATCGTGAGTTGTCGCCCGAACAGCAGCAGGCGCTGCCCCGCTACAACGGTGAACTGCTGATGAGCGCGCATGGCACCGGCTGTTACACCAGCCAGGCGGCGATGAAGCGTTGGAACCGCAAGAACGAATTGCTGGCCAACGCCGCTGAGCGCGCGGCCGTGGTTGCCGATTGGTTCGGCGCTGCCCGGTACCCGAAGGAGAAATTGAACGAAGCCTGGGTGCGTTTCCTCTGGCATCAATTTCATGATGATCTGACCGGCACCAGCCTTCCAGAGGCGTACGAGTTTTCCTGGAACGACGAGATCATCAGCGCCAATCAGTTTGCCGCCGTGCTCGAACACAGCGTGGCCGCAACGGCCCGCGTCCTCGATACGCAGGTCGCAGGGAGCCCCATCCTGGTGTACAATCCGTTGAGTTTCGACCGCCGGGATGTGGTGGAGATCACGGTGCCGCGGGAAGGGAACAAGCCATACGCCCGCATTTTCGATCAAGGCCGGGAAGTGCCGTCGCAGGTGCTGTCGGCCACTGCCACGGCTCTGCGGATGATCTTTCTCGCCCGAGCTCCTTCCGTGGGTTTCAAAGTATACAGCCTGCGTTACAGCGACACGCCCTATCGTGAAGCGTCGCAGCTCCAAATCTCTGCGAGCCGGCTGGAGAACAAACGCTATCGCCTCACGCTCAACGCCCAGGGTCACGTGGTCTCTGTGCGCGATAAAAAGGCCAACCGGGAATTGCTGTCTGCGCCCCTGCATCTGCAGCTCCTCAACAACACTTCGATCGAGTGGCCCGCATGGGAGGTGATGTACAAGGACCTATCCGCCCCGCCCAGGGCCACGGTGGACAGCCCGGCGCAGGTGACGGTTATGGAAAATGGGCCGGTGCGCGTTTGCCTGCGAATCACGCAGAAAAAAGACAGCTCCACATTCATCCAGGACATCAGCCTGGCGGCCGGCGAAGCGGGCGACCAGGTTCTTTTCTCTCTTGCCCTGAACTGGAACACGCGGGGCACTCTGCTCAAGGCCGCTTTCCCCCTGAGCGTGCGTAACGAAAAAGCGACCTATGATCTCGGCGTCGGCGCCATCGCCAGGACCACCAACAGCGAAAAGCTGTATGAAGTGCCGGCACAGCAGTGGGCGGATTTGACCGACGCCGGCGGCGACTATGGTGTGGCGGTGTTCAACGATTGTAAATACGGGTGGGATAAGCCGGATGATCATACGCTGCGCCTGACCCTTGTGCACACGCCCACCACTGCCAGTGGATTCCAAGACCAATCTTCTCAGGATCTGGGTTTTCATCGCATGACCTACGGCCTGATGGGACATGCCGGTTCCTGGCAGCAGAGCGGGGTGGTGCAGCAGGCAGGCCGGTTGAATCAGCCTATGATCGCTTTTTTAACCGGCCGCCACAGCGGTTGCGCGGATGAACTGTCCTTCGCCTCCCTTAACTCTGATCACATTCTCATTCAAGCGATCAAGCAGGCAGAGGCCAGCGACGAAATGATTGTGCGTCTGTGTGAGAGCAGCGGCAGGCCCGTAGAGCAGGCGGCGCTGAAATTTTTTGCACCGGTTCAGTCCGCTCGTGAGCTGAACGGCAGCGAGGCCTTTGTCGCTCCGTTGACTGTGCAGCAGGGTGCGCTGCGTCTCAAGTTTGCGCCTTACCAGATCAGGACCATCGCTGTGCACCTTGCCGCTCCTCCTCAGAAGGTCCAGCCCGCCCTTTGCCGGCCCCTGGTTTTATCCTACACCCTGGACGCCTTTTCCTCCAACGAGGACCGGGGCGACGGCGATCTGGACGGCCATCGCGGCTGCTTTCCGAGTGAGCTGATCTCTGACGCGGTGCATTCCGAGGAGGTTGTTTTTCAGATGGGCTCCACAGCCCCCGGTTCTCTGAATGCGCTGGCGTGCAAGGGTCAGACGTTGACATTGCCGGCAGGCGACTATAACCGAGTGCATCTGCTTGCCGCCGGCCGAAGGGAGGATGCATCATGCAGCCTGCTTATCGGCGGGCAGTCGCATGCATGGAAGGTGCAGAGCTCTCGCGGAAACATCGGCCAATGGGACAGCCGGCTGGTCGATGGCAGCGTGGCTGAGATCAACCGGCTCAACGGTGTTGAGGTGGAAACTTTTTCGCTCACGCCTGGATTCATCAAGACGGACCGGATCGCTTGGGTGGGCACGCATGCGCATACGCCTGGAGGCGATGTGCCGTACAAATTCTGTTACTTGTTCAGATATGATTTTCCTCTGCCCGATGGTGTCCGCTCCATCACCCTGCCGAACCAAGAAGAGGTGGTCGTTTTCGCCGTCAGCTGCAGCCGGGAAGAGAACGGGGGCACGCGCGCTCTGTCGCCCTTGTTCGACCAGTTCCCGGACAACCAGGTCGCCATCGTCTCTGAGGAGAACGCCCTCTGTTTTGTCGACAAGCTGCTCATCTCCCTGGCCGCGTCTCCATCGCAGAAAGAGGTGCGCTATACGCTGGATGGTTCGGAACCCGGTGCAACCTCGCCACTTTACCAGTCCCCGTTTTTCGTTGACCGCACCACTCTGGTCAAGGCGTGTGCGTTCGATCCGCTGAACAACGCCGTGCCGGTCGCCTCGAAACGGTTTTTCCAGTCGTCGCTGCGGCCGGCCGTTGCGGCGTATGACGGTGATGCAGGCGTCTGTTGCCGTTATTACGAAGGCGTGTGGAAATGGCTGCCGAATTTTTCGCAGTTGAGCCCCATGCGCACCGCGGTTTTGCCCGATTTCAGCCTGCCGGATCAGGTTCGCGAGGATCAGTTCGCCGTTCTCTTAACCGCCATGATCAACATACCGGCCGACGGCTTTTACACGTTTTATACCCGCTCGGACGACGGTTCCGCGCTTTGGATCGGCGATGTGAAGGTGGTGGATAACGATGGCTCCCATGGCGCTGATGAAAAAGCCGGCCTCATCGGACTGGCCGCCGGGTGGCATCCCATCACCGTGCATTATTTTGAAGATCACGGCGAGCAATCGCTGCAGGTCAGATACGCCGGACCAGGAGTCTCTAAACAGATCGTTCCGGCAGAACGGCTCAGGCAACGTCCTTGAGTCCGGCGCCATGCGCTGGTTGTGCATGCGCAGCAGGCCGGCGGATTCGCGAGAAGGAGTTTTGTGTGTTAGAGAAGCTACAATGGATAATTGGGGCCCGGCGCCGAATGTCGCTGATCCTTCTTCTGGCCGGCCTGACTTTTTCTGCCCCCCCATCCGATGCTTACGTCAGGAAAAAGACCTGGTGGGAGAGCATGCTGGCCAGCCGGCAGTCTTTGCGGTTGCTCAGGCAAAAAGTCACCTCATCGCCGACCCTGCGGCTGTCTGATTGGACTACCAGTGGTCCGCTGCCGGCTGATTCTCCATTTGTTAAAGAATTTGATCCCACGGCAGAGATCCCTTTGTCGCCGTCGGCCGGATCAGGTCCTGTTTGGACCGGACATCCGGAATGGCGTGATGGGATGATCGCGGTGCTGACGCCGATGCCGAGCGCCGTCCAATTCGTCTATCGCACGATCACGGTGCAAAACGATACTTCGCTTCAGATTTATCTGGGCAGTGACGACGGCATCGCTGTTTGGCTGAACGGCGGCCTGCTGGTGCGAAACGATAAACATCGTCCGTGCCGGCCGAACCAGGAAATTTTATCGCTGGCTCTGAACCGCGGCGTCAATCATCTGTTGTTGAAAATCACCAATCACAACGGCGATTTCGAGTTTTATTTCTCTCTGTTGCGCGCTCATCCTGATGCCCTGTGGCCGCTGCTGGAGCGCGATTTCAGCGACGCCTCCTTGCGAATGGAGATGGCGCTGGAGATCAAGGACAAGATCTGGCAGTTCCCCGAGGGCGATGAAGCCCGCAGACTTGTCGCGAATTATATAAACGCCTATGTTCAGTCGTGCCGCAAACGCGGGATTGCACCGGAGACGTTATCGGCCAAAGCGTCCATCGACCAAATCAGGAAAAAATACCTGGAGGTCCGAATGCACGAACCCAACTATTTTTACAACGGCCAGGTGCAGCTCCTCTGCTCCAGCCATCAGGATATCGCCTGGATGGACAGCCCGGACACGTGCATGGAACAGCGCGATGAGCAGGTCATCACTCCGGCGTTGGCCCTGATGCGCCAGAACAGCGAGTTTCGCTACGGCATGGAAAGCATGATGAACCTGATGGAATATCTGCAGCGCCATCCGGAGCGCAGGGAGGAAGTGCGGCAGAAGACCGAGTCCGGACGCTTTGAATGGGGCGCCACCTACAATCAGCCGTATGAATCGCTGCTCTCGGGCGAGCAACTGGTCCGTGAGGTGTACCTGGGCCGCAAGTGGATTAAGAAAACCATGCCGGGGTGCGACGCCCGTGTGGCTTGGAATCCCGACGTGCCGGCGCGCTCGCTGCAAATGCAGCAGATCCTGCACAAGGCCGGCATTCCATATCTGTTCATCAGCAGACATGAAAAAGGCGTGTTCCGCTGGAGCAGTCCGGACGGCAGCAGCGTGCTCGTTTTTTCTCCAGGCCATTATGGAAATCCCATGGCCATTCTCGACCGTCCGGCCATGCAGGCGGTGATGGGCCGCCGCGAGGACCTGCCCGGATGGGAAGCGCATTACCGCGAAAGAAAACTGCCGCCTGTTCTGGCGTTGATCTATTCCAACGATGCCACCGGACCGCGTCCGTTCACTGAATTGATCGATGCCTGGAACAGCTTGGCGGAATCCGGCGACAGCGGCTCTTCTGAGCCACGGATGGTCTATGCTACGGCGGAACAATTTTTTAAAGCCATTGATGTGGACACGGCACAGGTGCACACTCTGTGCGGGGAACGGCCGAACGTGTGGCTCTATATTCATGGACCCTCTCACCATCGCGCCATCTCCAGCAAACGCGCCGCCGGGGTGCTGCTGCCGGCGGCAGAGATCTTTCACACCGTGGAAGGCCTGCTCGCCGGCCATTTCAACGAATATCCGACAGAACGGTTGAACGAAGCCTGGGCGGCCTCCATCTATGATGATCATGGTTGGGGCGGCAACCAGGGGCAGATCACGGATCAGCTGTTCCGCAGTAAACTGGATTTCGCCGCCAAGGAGGGTGAAACGTTGCTGCAAGCGGCAACGGCTAAAATCAGCGGCCGCATCCGATTCAACCGCAAGCTCGGACAGCCGATCGTGGTTTTTAACGCGCTCTCCTGGCAACGAAGCGATCCGGTCTGGTGCACGATCCGGCGCCGGGGCTCGTATCGTATTGTGGACCAGAGAGGCGAGACGGTTCTTCATCAAGTCATGGCTGCAGAACCAGGCCAACCGCTGGACGAAGAGCGGATCGTCTTTTTCGCCAAAGAGGTGCCCAGCGTCGGCTACCGCGTCTACTATGTGACCTCGGCTGAGGCACCCAAATCCGCGGTCAAGCAAACGGCTGAAAACACAGAGGTGTACGAGAACCCGTTTTATAAAATTTATCTGAGCCCGGGCGGCATTCGGCAGATTTTCGACAAGCAGCTGCAGAAGGCGATCCTGCACGAAGGCGGATTATTGGGCGCTGAGCTTTTTACCATGCAATCGGTCGGCAACGGCGCCGGCGAGTTCAATGATGTGCAGCAGCCGACCATGGAGGGATTCGACCAGGCCAGCCGGCATCAGCCGGTCTGGCGAATGAGCGCCAACGGCCCGGTGTGCACGCAGTTCACCCTGCGCGTCGCTCTGGCCGGCTGCACGGCTGTGGAAACGCTGACCGTTTTCAACGATCGTAAACAGATCGATTGTGATCTGTCTCTTCTCGATTGGGACGGCACGCCCTATCGTGAATTCCGTCTGGCCTGGCCTCTGGATATGACCGGCGGCCGGGTCAGTTATGAGGCGCCGATGGCGGTGGTCACCGTGGGCCAGGATGAGATACCCGGCGCAGCCGGACATGCCTATGGCCAATTGACTTATTCCGTAGCCTGCAAAGACGTTCATCCGCGCGAAGTGCAGAATTTCATCAGCGCCAGCGATGACCGTTTCGGCGTCACCATGAGCTCCAGCGTTGCCGTCTGCGATTATGTGGATCCCACGGACGCGCAAAACGGCTGTCCGGTTTTGCAGCCGGTGCTGCTGGCTTCACGGAAAAGTTGTCATGCCAACGGCAACTGGTATCTTCAGGAAGGCGATCATCATTACCATTTCTCTCTGTTCAGCCATACGCCGGGATGGAGCAACGGATATCGACTGGCGGTGCAGGCGAACCATCGCTTGACCCCTGTGCCGGGCGCTGCGTCGGCTGCGGATGCGTCTCTTCCCGAGCTTGAGAGCTTTTGCAGCCTCTCCTCAGCCAATGTGGTGCTGACCGCGCTTAAAAAGTGCGAGGACGACGATCGAATCATCCTGCGCTGCGTGGACATGGAGGGCAAGGACAGCCAAACCACCATCAGGCTGTTCATGCCGTTGGCAGGCGCCAAGCGGACCAACATTATCGAAGAAGAAGGGGAGGCCTTGACGGCAACGGATCATTCGGTTGTACTGCCTGTGGGCCATCATGCCATTGAAACCATCAAATGCACGCCCGCCCGATCGCGCAGATGAGGATTGGATCAGCGAGCCGCCTGGC
>CAZKQR010000140.1:0-10051 GCA_964554965.1 uncultured Cytophagia bacterium
TTTCCGGATATATCAAGGCTGGCGGCAAGCTGCGCAACACCAAACGGGAAAAGGATGTGTCGCAGTGGGGCGGCAACCGCTGGTATGTGGCGGTTCCGGTGAACATGCAGAACCCCGGTCTGTTCACAGAGGCCAAAAACCACAAGGGCGACATCGCCCTGGACAATTTCATTCTCAAGGATCAAAAGGCCCTGGAAAGTTTTTTACAGGGGGATTACACTTTTGCCGAGCTGCTCGATATAGAACGGCTGCAATGGTTTGCCACCACCTTTGATTCGGTCTACAAGAACACGCCGCATCCCGAATTCGATGCCAACGACTATGATGCCGGCGAAACCATCTCCGCCGCCTATCTCATGGCCGAATTCAACTGGAAAGACAAGATCACTTTTATGCCGGGCGTTCGCTATGAACAAACGAGGACAGACTATGCCACCAAGATGCTCAGCCCGCTGCAGTCGGAAGGGGGCAAACGTCTGGCGCCGGCCTTTAACGACACTCTGGGCAACCGACAGTACGACAACCTGCTGCCCAGTTTTCAGCTGCGCATCAAGCCCCTGAGCTGGTTCGACGTTCGTCTGGCCTCGACCAAATCGTTGACCCGGCCGAATTTTTACAGCCTGATCCCCTTTGAGCTGATCCAATGGGATTACCTTACGCTGCAATACGGCAACTGCCAGCTCAAAGAAACGACCGCGTCCAATTACGATGTGTATCTTTCCTTTTATTCGCGTTATGGCCTGATGACCGGCGGCTATTTTTATAAAAACGTGAAAAACATCGATTATACGCGAACCACGCCCAACCTGCTGCGCGGGTATTATGCGCCCTACTTGACCAACCTGAAAGGCTGGACCGTCATCCGGCCCGAAAACCTGGACGAAGCATCCACGGCCAAAGGCTGGGAGTTCGAGCTGCAGACCAACCTGAAATTCCTGCCCAGTCCTCTGGACGGCATTGTGCTCTATGCCAACTATTCCATCATTCAATCAGAAACACGCTATCCCTATACGATCTATCGGACCAAATTCACCACCACGCCGCCGTACGTCATCTCGACCGCCACCGACACCGCGCGGGTGGCGCGCATGTTGGGCCAGGCCGACGAAATCGCCAATCTGACGCTGGGTTATGAAAAGAAAGGCTTCTCCGGCCGCTTGTCCATGATCTATCAGGGAAGTTCCCTGCAGTCGATCAACAATCAGGCCAAAGAGCTGGATGGCATCGACGACAGTTCCATCCGCTGGGATCTGGTGATGATGCAGCAGATTTATAAAGGCCTTACGGTCGTCGCCAATGTCAACAACCTCACCAACCAGGAAGAAAAATCCTATATCCGGTACATGGAATATCCGACGCGCCGGGAGCTCTACGGCCGGACTGTGGATGTGGGACTTCAGCTTAAACTGTAAAGTCAGAAACTCACCCAAATGATTCCTGAAGGAGGTGATCCTGACACCCATCTTTTGCAGCGGATGGTTTCCTAATCATTTTTTAGACGCCATAGCCTTTTTATGGCATAACCTAAAGGAGGTTCTTCTATTAGGGCAAAAAATGCATTACCTTTTGCAAACTCGTAATCCGCAAAAAACCACCGTCTTTTTTTCAGGGAGAAAATCATGCGAAATGGCCATTATGTGTTCTGCATAACGATACTGTTCTGTCTGCTGTCCATCAGTTCAGTATCCGTCGCGCAAAAGCTGGATATCGCACCGCTCACAGAGATCGTATCGGTCATCAACGGCGACACCACGGCCACCGGCGCACGGCTTCATACCGAATACGGTTTGCAGCCGGGCGGGGTCTATTTCGCCCTCGGCCAGATTAAAAACAACTTTCCGCTGAAAATCTCGGCCGCCGGCGCCACCGCCCAGAACCGCGCGATCATCAAAATCCTGGTCAATGAAAGCGGCGCCTCGGTTTCGCCCTTTAAACCTTTTCAGGATTTCACCCTCGAAGGCGTGTTCATCTCCGGCGTCAACGTCGCCGGCGGCAACGTCGGCACCCTCATTCAGACCGGTACCAAAGGCATCAATGTCACCATGAAAAATTGCGAGTTCGACAGCGTCAACACACGCGTCGTAGTCATGGATCAAAACTATTGCAGCATCTTCGCCTATGACTGCATCGCGCACAACGCCGGCTCCAGCAATAAAACCGGCCGCTTTCTCGACGCCCGCTCCACCTTTGCCGATTCCGTCGTTTTTCAAAACTGCACCTTTTACAATCTCTATCATTGCGTCATGAACCGGTTCGGCGGCCAGCAAACCTACTTCAAGGCGGATCATATCACCGTCTACAACGTCATGACCTGCCCCATGAGAATTTGCGAAGGCCCCTTTATCAACATGACCAACAGCCTGTTCATCCAGACCGGATTCCTCGGCTATGACGCCTACTGGATCAAAGAGTACACCAATCCGGCCTGGCTTAACATCCTCGAAGACCGTGACGAGTGGAGCCGCATCGAAATGTGCCCCCTGGTGCAGGACACCTTTGTGGTCAAAATGGGCCTCACCCAGAAAATCAACGCCAAGTACAACAACTTTTGGCTCGACCCCGCGGTCTATGCCGTTTACGCCGACACGGTTCATAAATACGTCAACATGGATTTTCTCACCGCCGGCCTCGTCGGCGCCGATTCCTTGACCTGGATCAGCGAAGACCCCGGCTTTACCAAAGCCCCATTCTGCAAATCCATCGAGATGAGCCAGAAGGTTCACTCGGTCCCCGTTTCCGGCGGCAACGCCAAAGAGGTCGGCTTTGATTACACCAATCCACCCTATGACTTTTCCTATCCGACCACCAAGGCCTCCTACACCGCCGCCGCCGGTGGATTTCCACTGGGTGATCTGAACTGGTTTCCGGCGCAAAAAGCGGCTTGGGAGAACTGGCAGGAACCAAGCGTAGCGCAAAAGCTGGATATCGCACCGCTCACAGAGATCGTATCGGTCATCAACGGCGACACCACGGCCACCGGCGCACGGCTTCATACCGAATACGGTTTGCAGCCGGGCGGGGTCTATTTCGCCCTCGGCCAGATTAAAAACAACTTTCCGCTGAAAATCTCGGCCGCCGGCGCCACCGCCCAGAACCGCGCGATCATCAAAATCCTGGTCAATGAAAGCGGCGCCTCGGTTTCGCCCTTTAAACCTTTTCAGGATTTCACCCTCGAAGGCGTGTTCATCTCCGGCGTCAACGTCGCCGGCGGCAACGTCGGCACCCTCATTCAGACCGGTACCAAAGGCATCAATGTCACCATGAAAAATTGCGAGTTCGACAGCGTCAACACACGCGTCGTAGTCATGGATCAAAACTATTGCAGCATCTTCGCCTATGACTGCATCGCGCACAACGCCGGCTCCAGCAATAAAACCGGCCGCTTTCTCGACGCCCGCTCCACCTTTGCCGATTCCGTCGTTTTTCAAAACTGCACCTTTTACAATCTCTATCATTGCGTCATGAACCGGTTCGGCGGCCAGCAAACCTACTTCAAGGCGGATCATATCACCGTCTACAACGTCATGACCTGCCCCATGAGAATTTGCGAAGGCCCCTTTATCAACATGACCAACAGCCTGTTCATCCAGACCGGATTCCTCGGCTATGACGCCTACTGGATCAAAGAGTACACCAATCCGGCCTGGCTTAACATCCTCGAAGACCGTGACGAGTGGAGCCGCATCGAAATGTGCCCCCTGGTGCAGGACACCTTTGTGGTCAAAATGGGCCTCACCCAGAAAATCAACGCCAAGTACAACAACTTTTGGCTCGACCCCGCGGTCTATGCCGTTTACGCCGACACGGTTCATAAATACGTCAACATGGATTTTCTCACCGCCGGCCTCGTCGGCGCCGATTCCTTGACCTGGATCAGCGAAGACCCCGGCTTTACCAAAGCCCCATTCTGCAAATCCATCGAGATGAGCCAGAAGGTTCACTCGGTCCCCGTTTCCGGCGGCAACGCCAAAGAGGTCGGCTTTGATTACACCAATCCACCCTATGACTTTTCCTATCCGACCACCAAGGCCTCCTACACCGCCGCCGCCGGTGGATTTCCTCTGGGTGATCTGAACTGGTTTCCGGCGCAAAAAGCGGCTTGGAAGTGCTGGATGAACACCAGCGTGCCCAAGAGCACTCGCTCGACTCCAACCGATTTCACTCTGGAGCAGAATTATCCTAATCCATTCAATCCGACTACGACCATCCGCTATACGACACAATCGGAACAGAGCGTCACATTGGCGGTTTTCAATGCCATCGGTCAAAAGGTCCGCACGCTGGTGGATCAAAAACAACCGGCCGGCACCTATTCCTTGCAATGGGACGGCTGCGATGATGCCGGCGTCTCTCTATCCGGCGGCGTCTATTTCTACCAGATCCGGGCCGGCGCCTCGACCTCGGTGAAAAAAATGATCTACCTCAAATAAGAATCCCCTTTTGAAGAAAGCACCACGAAAAAAAGGTGAAGACGTTGAGTCTTCACCTTTTTTTTAGGCTTGTCAAGATACCGAGCGCCGATAGTTTGCACTCGATCACTTCGACTAGTGCAGAGCGATCGCCCCCTGATTCATGCGGCCGATAAGGGTTTAGGCTTTTCCTTTGGCTTTTCCAGGAGAGCCTGCGCCGCGGCCAGGGATTCCCGATTGCCGAGCATCAGCAACACATCCCCCTCCTGAAGAACCGTGGCGCCGCTGGGCATGATGTACTTTTCTCCCCGGCTGATCAGCGTGATCAGACTCTCTTTAGGAAAACTGAGATTAAGGATGGGCTCACCAGCGACAGCGGATCCATAGGGCACAAAGAGATCCACCAACTGCATATCCAGCTCTTCAGATTTCTCAAAATCGATCGGATGGTTCCGATGCTTGACAAAGGGCTCATCCACGCCGGTCAATCGGGCAAAGGGCGGGATCGTCGTACCCTGAAACAGAACAGAGGTGAGCACGGTAAAAAAGATCAGATTAAAAATGGAATGATTGGCATCCAGACCGGCCAGAAGAGGAAAAGTCGCCAGCACAATGGGCACTGAACCGCGCAGGCCCACCCAGGAGATCAGATGTTTCTCACGAATGGAAAGTCGGGAGAACAACAAAGAGAGGAACACCGCAGCCGGCCGGGACACCAGCATCACCACCAGAGAAAGAAATAGGCCCTGTCCGGCCACTGCGGCCAATTCACTGGGAAAGACCAGCAGCCCCAGCGTGAAAAACATAAAGATCTGCATCAACCAGGCCACCCCATCCTGAAAACGGACCAGGCTCTTTTTGTGGGAAAAACTGCGCGAGCTCAGCAGCAGGCCGGCGATATACACGGCGAGAAAACCGCTGCCGCGCAGGGCCGCCGTCAAGCCATAGACCAGCAGCACCCAGGCCACGCAAAGCACCGGATACAACCCTTCAAAATCGAGTTTGATCCGATTGACGATTTGGATGAACACCCTGCCCAACAGATAGCCGACAGCCAAACCGATGAGCATCTGCTGAAAGAAAAGCGGGATCAGCGTCCATACCGGTTGGCCGGGATTGCGGATCAACTCGATGAATCCCACGGTGAGAAATACCGCCATGGGATCGTTGCTGCCGGACTCTAATTCGAGCAGCGGCCGCAGCGGCTCTTTGAGCCCCACGTTCTTTGAGCGCAGCACGGCGAACACCGCGGCCGCATCGGTGGAGGAGACGATGGAGCCGATCAGAAAACTGGTCAGCCAGGAAAAATCCAGGACGAATTTGACGCACACGCCGGTGACGACCGCGGTGATCAGCACGCCGGCAGTGGACAGGGCCAGCGCCGGTTTGATCACACGGGCGATGGACTGCACGTCGGTGTCCAGACCTCCGGCAAAGAGGATAAAGGCCAGCGCGATCGTTCCCAGCGCCTGCGCCCATTGCGCATTGTCAAAATAGATGCCGCCCGGCCCTTCCGATCCCGCCACCATACCGAGGCCGAGGAACAACAGCAGCACAGGAATGCCGAATCGCTCGGAAACCTTGCTCATGCCCACGCCGGCGATCAATGTCAGGGCGGCTGAGAGGATAATCAGTTCAATGGTCATAAAGGCAAAATAAATAATCAACAGTTAAAAAACAAGAAAAATGAGATCCGGCGACTGAGGCTGATCTCAGTCCCGGCGGAGAACCTTCTCCACTTTTCGTCTTGGTTATTTGTATCCATTTAAGTATACTGTCGTACAGGCCATTCTCGGTTGCTTTGTCAAACCACTTGTTGAATCAAGGCTAATAAAAATCGGATGTACCTTTTTTCCTGAAAGGAACGACAGAATATGAAATGCCCGAGCAGTGCGGCGGTTCTGTTAATTACGCTGATAGGTGGTTGCCTTGGAGGGCCATCGGAACGCCGTTCAATATCCGTTTCGCCTGTAAAACCAGAGGCGGTCGATTTCAGTTACGCCTTTTCCACTCCCCATCGGATCACCGTATGCCTGCCGAACAGCATGAACAAAACGTTGCTGGATGCCTATCCTGATTATTTGCGCATGGCCTGGACCTACGACAACCTCCTCAACAAGCCTCTGGGAAGTTTTACCACACCGAGAACAAACTGGGAGGTGCGCATCACGGCTGAGGTGGACGGTAAAAAAATAACTGGGACTTTATGGCGTCGCAGCGAAGGTTGGTTGCCGGCGCTGGATTATGCTTTTCAAGACTCCGCGGTCACCGTCCATCTCGAGATTCTGGGCGGTGAGAGTGCGGCGATCAGCCGGGTGGAAGTGAGAAACAACGACGACAAGCCTCATGGCATCCTGCTGCGTTGCGAAAGGCCGGGCGGACTTACCGGGTATAATCCCGCCTGGGTGCAATCCGAGTGGGATGCAAACGTGCTGTTGGCCGGCTGGCAAGATCGCGCTGACCGCATTATTGTCTTTGCCATCGGCGGAGACGAGCAGCCGGTTACAGGACCAACCACTTTAGCGATGAAATGGCATCTTTCAGCCCATGAACAAAAAAGTGGCTGGCTCATTCGGCCGTATCGGGCCTACCATCCCATGTTGCCGGGACTCGTGCGATCGGAATGGGGCGCGGAATTTGAGGCGGCGAAAAAGACCTGGCATGCGCTGCTGCAGAAGGCTGCTGCGGTCATCATTCCGGATTCCGGCGTGCAGAATGCTTTCAATGCCGGACTGGCTGATTGCTTTGTCATGCGTGAGCAGGTTTCCGAGGAATACATCGCCGGTACGCCGGGCACTGAAGGATACCGGGCGCCTGGTTCCGGAGAACCGGCGATTGTCGCCGTGCTCCTGGATCAACTGGGGCTGCATACGGAAGCCGTGAGGGGATTTCAACTATGCATCGACCAACAGGGACCCGACGGCAACTGGTGTGATCCCTTGGGATGGGGACACTATTGGTGGGCTGCCGGCGGTTTTAAATCCTGGGCGATTATGGAGCATTATCGCCTCACCGGCGACAAAAACCATCTGGCATCCGTGTATCCCAGAATGCTGGCAAGTTCCCGTTGGCAGGAAACGCAACGTCGAAGGACACGCACGTGTATACATGGCGTGCGTCCGCTGACCTATGGGCTGATGCCCCGGGGCATGGGAGACTGCGGACTGAAAGACGAGGACGATCTGTACGGCGTCTTTTTACCGCACAACCTGTGGGCCGTTTTTGCCGATGCGTCCGCCTTGCAGGCAGCGAAAATTCTGGAGAAAAAACAAGACGTGGAGGAACTGAACATCATCCACACCACGGCTCTGGCGGATTTGGTGAAAGCGCTGGAAAACGGCGCTATCGCTGAAAACGGTTACCGCTGGATTCCAGGCGTGCCGGGCAAAACCTCCGGCAGCCGCTGGGGCGCGCTGAATGCGGTTTTCCCCCTGGGCATTCTGCCCAGAGATCACGAACTTGTCGCCGGAACCATTCAGAAAATTGAATCACGCATCAGTCCGGGCGGCATTCCGATCAACACCGGTTGGATGAAAGACGGCATGTGGGTGGCCATCACCCTGGACAACCTTGCGGAAGTACTGCTGCTGAGAGGCGAGGGCGACCGAGCGGTCCACTATCTCTATGCAACGCTTAATCACGGCACCCCGCTCTATTCCTGGTGTGAAGAACGCGGTCCAGAACCGGGCAGCAAAGAGATCACCGGAGATCGTCAACACCTTTGGACCCCGTTGGCGGTTTGCCGATTCATTCGCGACGCCCTGGTACAGGAGGACGGCGACGCCTTGCATCTGGCCCGCGGAACCGCCCGGCAATGGCTGGACTCAGGCCAGCCGCTTGGTGTTAAGAACATGGTGACCCATTTCGGCGTCGTCTCCTATGAGCTGCGCCACGATCCCTCAAAAAGACGCCTACAGGGCGAAATCAGCCTGGATCGCGCCACCGACGCGAAAATTGTTTTGCATCTGCGTTTGCCGGAAGGAAGAAAAATAAAAAGCCTTAGCCCGCAGGCCGGCGGGGAAATCGGTCTTGATCGGGAAACGATACAATGGCAAGGGATTGGCCGATCGATCCGATTCACAGCCAAAACCGAATAAGCGTACGCTCCATCGCACATACGCTGGTTCATGAAGGCGCGTTGACCGAGGCGGCGCAGATTCGATTTGCCACGGGTCGCATGCCGTGAAAACCGGCCAATCGACTCGAAAGCTACGGCTCAGGGTTTAGCTGAGGAGCCACCCGCCTCCCGTTTCCTCAGATTCTCCAGCACGAGCGGATCCAGCGATTCCGCCAAAACAAACTTGGATTCGGTGATCGCCTGACGGATGCCCGAGACCTCCAGAATCATGAGAAAATTTTTCGGCACCTCTTTGCACGAGGCCGTCAAACGGTCTTCAAGCTGCTTCAGCATATCCCGTTCGGTGAGGTAGCGGCAGGCCTCCTTGACGCCGATGGTAAAAAAGCTGGCGACCAGGAGAATGGAATTGTTGCGGGGTCCCTGCCATTTGATGATCAGCGCATAGTCTTTATGGAAATGGTCCTCATTGGCCACGGTCGTAAAACGCAGGGTATCACCGTTGATCCAGTGACTGATGTTCCGTTCGCGAATGTCGTAGCTGAGTTTGGCCAATCCCACATAGTGGTTGAGCAGACCGAGGGATTTCATGTTGCCGATATAGACCATGTTCTGCTCTTCAATGGCGTTTGCGGTCAGCTGCGACGAACTGCGCATGCTGATCGAACGCGGCGAAGAGTTCAACACCTTGATGATGCCAGGCAACGCCCACATGCAGGCATAGGGGAAATAGGTTTGTCCCGAGGCTTTTACGCCCGTTTCGTTCCGTGGAAAGATCAGGTGTTGCAGATCCTCTTCGGAATTGATCCAGGTGTCGCGAATGTGCACCGACCGTTTGTCATAGTCGATGGGAACGGTATAGAAGAAATGATCGCCACACACTACGGTCGTGGGGTTGCGATTGTCGACAAAACCGCTCCACACCGGATCATGCGCATCGATTATCTGATACTGCTTCAGCTGTCGATGGAGCGACCAGCTGTAGGCCGCTAAACAGAGCGCTGCCACGGCGGCCAAGGCGAACAACAGGGCAAACCGGTTCAATTGCCGACAGCGGTCCCAAAGCAGAGCCGGCTGGGTTTTTCTTTTCGCCCGGTCGATGATTTGCACATTATATTGCCCTTTGGGGATCTGCAGCTGATAGCGGTCGGTTTTGCCTTCTGCTTGGTAGTACTCATCCAGTTTTTTACGCAGATTATGTACATGCACCCGAACCAGCGGGTCATCGCCGGGATTAAAGTGCTGCCCTTTTTTAAACACCTCGCTGGCGATGGTGATCTCTTTGGGATTGATCCCTGCGATCGAGCATTTCAGCAGATAGGTCAATAAAGTACGACTGTTCCTGGAATTCCGGAACAGTTCGCTTTGCAGCAAACGGGATTCTATTTCCTGGTGCACACTTTTCGCCGCTTGGTCCATGGCAGGTCTGCAATCAATGGTGAAGCCAGCAATACAACTATTTAATAAAAATGGTTCTAGTCAGGATAGTGTGGGTAAAGCCAGTTTACCCGCGACCAGGTAAATTATCGTCCGCAAGTATTCGAAGGTCTTGAAGCCGTAAGCTCTT
>CAZKQR010000141.1:0-3595 GCA_964554965.1 uncultured Cytophagia bacterium
TGAACATGGCTGTCCAGTTTGGCGCCGGTTTGGCTGGCATAAACAATTTTCGTCAACATACAAAGGTCTCCGCAGGTTAGAATGGAACGTGTACCAAAAGCGCTCCAGGTCTATCTCGAACAAACACCGTTGAGGCCATCCGGCTTCCCATCCTTCAAAGCCCGTGTAATTCCCTCAATAATCCGGCTCGGATCCGGACGGTATGCGTTTTCCAGCACAGGGGCAAAGGGTACGGGGACATCGGGTGAAGCCACTCGAATCACAGGCGCTCTCAGATCGCGATAGAATCTTTCAGTAATAGCAGCGGACAGCTCGGCCGCGACGCCGCCGGTCCGGGGTCCTTCCTCGACGATCACCACACGGCCGGTCTTTTTTATGGATGCACCGATGGTGGCATAATCGATTGGAGATAAACTTCGCACATCGATCACCTCTGCCTCTATTCCATCCTCAGCCGCTTTCTCCGCCGCTTGTAAGGCAAAGTGCAGCATCAACAGCCAACCTAAAACCGTGACCTGAGAGCCCGGCCGCCGAATGGCGGCGGTTCCGATAGGAACGGTATAGTCCTCATCCGGAATCTCGCTGGTGGCGTCCACGGCGCCCGATTCCATGCGCGCGCCCTTGGAACCGTAGAGCAGCTTGTGCTCAAATATCATCACCGGATTGTCATCACGTACAGCAGACTTTAGCAGCCCCTTGGCGTCATACGCATTGGACACGGCGACCACTTTGATACCGGGGATGCCGATAAAAAATCGTTCCAGGTTGCGCGCATGCTGAGCGCCCCGACCCGTTGCGCCCACCGGCGCCCGCATCACCATCGGCACTGAAACGCTGCCGCCGGACATATATCTCATCATGGAGGCATTGCTGTGGATCTGATCCATGGCACAGAACAAAAAATCACCGTACTGGACATCGACGATGGGCCGCATGCCCAGCATCGCGGCGCCGACCGCAGCGCCAAAAAATCCATTTTCAGAGATCGGCGTGTCAATCATGCGATCACGAAATTTTTTCTCCAGCCCCAGCGTTACTGTGAAGGCGCCTCCCCACCCGCCGGGGATGCCAATGTCTTCACCCATGCAGAAAACGCGTTGGTCCCGTTCCATCTCTTCAGCGATTCCCGTTCGCAATGCTTCGGCAATCGACATCTTTTTCATGAAAGGCCTCTCGTTTTTTATGCAAACACGTCCGTCAGCACATCTTGCGGCTTGGGTTTAGGCTCTTGCTCCGCCCTGGCAATGGCTTCACGCAGATTTTGTTCGACTCGAGCACGTAGGCTGTCCAGATCCGCTTGAGAAACATCCTCGCGCTGTAACAGTACGCTTTCAAATCTTTTAATCGGCTCGTTTTGCAGGGCTTGTTCTCTCTCTTCCTTTGGTTGATACTGACAGGGATCCCGACGGGAATGGCCGGTGAGCCGATACGTATTCAACTCCAGGAACACCGGACCATCGCCGTTCAGACAAACCTGCTTGGCGGATCGAGCCGCTTCATACACCGCCAGGATATCATTGCCGTCTATGTGATAGGCCGGGATCCCATAGGCCGCACCGCGTTCCGCCAGTGTTTTTAATCGTGAAATTTGCGCGACCGGCGTCGAGGCGCCGTATCCATTGTTCTCACAGGCAAAAATGACCGGCAAATTCCACACGGCGGCCATATTCACCGCCTCATGGAATGCGCCCTCTGAAGTCGCCCCATCGCCAAAAAAGCACGCGACAACACTCGAGCGCCTTTGCATCTTGACGGCGAGAGCCATGCCCACAGCCAACGGAATTCCGCCACCGACAATGGCGACAGCCGGCGGCATCCCTTTTTCGATGTTGCCGATGTGCATGGATCCCCCTTTGCCCTTGCAGCACCCCGTGGCGCCGCCGAACAACTCGATAAGAATCTCGAGCGGACTGAGCCCTTTGGCTAACGCATGGCCGTGCGGACGGTGCGTCGACGTGATGAAATCAGAATCCGTTAATGCGCTGCATACGCCCACCGCCGTGGCCTCCTGGCCCTGGCATTGATGAATCGTACCGGGCATCCGTCCTTCGAGAAAGAGAAACTTGACCTGTTCTTCAAATTCGCGGATAAGAAACATGCGTTCATAGAGGCCTAATAAAAATTCACGTTCGTATCGAGTTGCATTTTGTTGTGTTGTCACATTTTCTCCCGTCAACTGTCGTCACACGGCCTATCTGGAAAGAGTGTGATTATTTTAGTACGTATTTGTCATGCGGAAGGAATGAACATCAAACCATACCCATTCGGCGCTGAATTTCTTCCAACGGCACCCCCTTTGTTTCCGGCATGACCTTGAACACCCACAGCAGAAGAAGAACCATCATTGCTGCATAAAAGGCAAAGGCGTGCCCGCCCGATTGCTTTGCAATCATTGGGAAAGTCCAGGTGATCACCGCGCACATCACCCAATGCGCAAAGCATCCCAGCGCCATGCCGCGGGCCCGCACCAAGTTGGGAAAAATCTCGCCGATGAATACCCATATCACCGCGCCGACCCCAAACGCATGTGAGGCGACAAAGACCAGAAGACCAATCAGAAGCAATGCCCCGCCGGCCTGAGTGTAGAAGGCATACGCCGTGGCGCTCAGGCTTGCTATGTATCCGATCACGCCGAAAATCATCAACCGCTTGCGACCGACACGATCGATTATCATCATAGCCATCACCGTGAAGACCAGCAAGGTTAAGCCAACAATCACCGATTGAAGCAAGGCTGATGCCTTACTGGCGCCGGCCTTTTCGAAAATGTACCCTGTGTAGTAAAGCACAGAGTTGATGCCGGATAGTTGACTGAATACCGCGAAAGTGACTGCCAAGGTTATCGGCTTGAAATATTTTTTATCAAACAAACTTTCCTTGAGATTGAGATGCTCTATGTTCAACGATTTCTGGATGTCCTCAATGGCCTGCTCCACATTGCCAGAGTCGGCGCCGCATTTACAGAGCACGGAGCGCGCCTCTTCCACCCGCCCAGCTGCGATAAGCCAACGCGGACTCTCCGGCGTGGAGAAGAGCATCCCCAAGAAGGCGATCGCCGGGAAGGCTGATACGCCATACATCCACCGGCACTCATTGGCTCCCAGACCAAGCGATCCAATGATATAGTTCGACAGATAGGCAACCAGTATGCCAAGCACGATGTTCAACTGCGTAACAGCCACTAACCGGCCCCGATATTTGGCCGGCGCTATTTCTGTAATGTATAAAGGAGCTACTACGGAGGTACCACCAATCGCCAAACCGCCAAGGAAGCGAAAGAGCAAAAATACCCACCAGTTCCCGGCCAGGGAACAGCCAATGGGAGAGGCCACGTAGAAAATGGCCAAGGCATAGAGGATCCTGCG
Organism: uncultured Cytophagia bacterium; assembly: GCA_964554965.1. GTDB lineage: Bacteria > Zhuqueibacterota > Zhuqueibacteria > Residuimicrobiales > Residuimicrobiaceae > Anaerohabitans. The sequence continues at coordinate 3,366 of CAZKQR010000141.1, forward strand.
ACGCCCAAACATGTCGGAGGGTCGCCCAACGGCGATGGATCCCAGAATCGTGCCAATCAAGGCGCTGGCAACAGTGAAACCCAATTGCGCCTCATTTAGATGGAACACGGCAGTGAGCCATGCCGTCGTTCCGGCTATAACCGCGGTATCAAATCCGAACAATAGCGCACCCAGTGCCGCTACTATCGTCGCGAAGAAAACGTGCTTACTCAAGCCCTGTGTCTCCTTAT
>CAZKQR010000141.1:3605-10000 GCA_964554965.1 uncultured Cytophagia bacterium
ATCCGACGAATTTCGTCCCAATGGTCTGTGGCGCCCAGCAACACGTGAAACACCTGTCGAGCGGTCCATCGGTTGTGGTCCATATCTTTGCAGAGATCAGAGTAATCCGTCCAGAACGACTTGATCCGTCTCCCCTCTGGAACAAAAAAATGACCAATGGATCCGAAACTGTATGGATAGGCGGAACCTTGTTTCCAATGGGACGTTTGCGAATTCAACCAGCCGATGGGCCAGTGGTCCCACCGGCCGGCCCCCCAACCAGCGCCGCCTTCTGCTCCGCTGGTGCAATGATCGATCAATTGATTCTTCTCAGGAGGGAATCCACCCGCCTTGCCAAGCACGGCAAACAGCAAGCGCTCGTGAAACGGCAAGACGAGCGCGCAACCATTTGATCGCGAGAGTGCCGTCAGAGTTGCATCATCGCCTTGACGTCGGACCTTGCCGGCTTCGTCCCAATAGACGTCGTATCGCAGATCTGAGTAGAGATCGAGCACGGTCAGAACACAAAAATCGTTCTGCTTTTCATCGGCTACGAACATATCCTTGAGCGTCGCACCGACCGGCGCGATGCCGAAAAGTTCGACGGGTTGCGTGCTGTAACCGATCACCTGATCCGGCATGAGGCTCTCATAGGTCATTCGACGCAGGATCAATCCGTTGGGGTAGGCAAAGTAATCTTCCTTTCCCTGGAGGCGGGGATGGCCGTCATCATTCATGTTGACGCAGAAATAGTTCCAATGAATCCAAACGCGTTTCGGGCCGTTCTCCACAATGTCGACATAACTATTTCGTTCCTTTCGTCCCGGATTATTGAACAACTCCGCATCGCCAAGATTGCCTTCAAAGAACTGGTTGCACATGGCGGACCCGTCCGACAATTCCAGGAAAGGGCAGTAACTGGCTTCATGACTGAATATAAACCGGTAGGTGTACGCTTGCCAAAAGACCACCACCGCTTTCTTTGCGTTCATATCCGCATGCGGCGGGCTGGGTTTCAGTGTACCCTGGTAGCCGCCGGGGGCATAATCGGTCACCTCCACGGCAGAGACGCCCGAGGTGGTCCGGCCGGCGCATTCCGCCATGGTGATGGATTGCGGCTTCTCAAAGGTCGGAATCGTTTCTTCAGCCGCCCTGGCGACGATAGGGGATGGCCGCGCGATCAAGATCATGCAGAATGTGAGTTTTAGCATCTGTTTCATTTTGCGGCTTTCGGGCAGGAGGTTCACTCGATGATGGTAATCCCCATCAATCCGATAACCACTTCCTGCGACAGGGTTTCCAATGTGACGTGATCGAGTTCCGCAGACGGTCTGAGATTCCAGCCCAGCAGCATGGCTCTGCAATTATTTCCAAGCTGAACCGTTTGCGGCCATGGATTGGGCAACGGCCATTGATGCCGCACATCATAGTAATCCCAGTATTCGGTCACCGCGCCCATATTGCCGCCGAATCCATACCCGGACAGTGACCAATAGTTCAGGGGAGGAATTAATTCCAGTTTTTCCATGCCGCCGTCTTTATAATAAAATCGCAACTCGCCGTTGGCGATGCGCGTCTGCATGGGGTTGGTTGAACCGGCGACTAAAAACCATATCGATTTGCCGCTGGCATGTACAGGAAAAGCAATGGAATCAGGCCAGTTGTCATACTGTGAGGTAAAGGCGATATTTTTGTCGTAGCCATTCCATTTAAACGGAACTCCTTGCGGCGTCCAGAGGAGAGAATCTGTCTTGATTAAATTCGGAACTTGATCCAGCGTCAATACAGGGGGCGTTTTTTTCCAGAAATTAAAGCACCAACCGGACCATCCATCCACCCCGATCTGGGCTGAGACCGTCTGCACCCGTGGTGATAAATACTTCTGCTGAAAGATAGTCCTCACATCAGCGTTAAAAGCATTTGTGATAGGTAACGGTTTCCAAAAAGCCAGAACCGGTATCGCGGCATCTGTTTTGGCTTTCAAGGCGGCCTGTCTCTCAACCTCTGCAACTGTAATTTTAAAAATTTGTACTTGCTCCAACTCACCGCAGCGGACCACCGCAAACAGCAAATGACCCTTGTCAGAATTTGCCAGGGTGCCTTCGACCATGCCGTTTTTAATCTTGGCATCCGTCAATACGTTCGTCGGATCACGAAATGAAACAATGTCCCCCTGCGGCGCTCTCAAGCAAACGGACTCGCCGACCTTGCCGCATACGGTGACCGGTTGAACTCGAGTCGAAGGTTTTACCGTCTGGATGGTTATATCGGCAGAGCGGGCGAGATCCGTCGAAACCGAAACGACGGTATGGCCAAATCCGGGCAACAGCTGATAGCTTAGTTTTTTGCCATTGCCTGAGATCGCTTCAATGCCTTGTGCGCAAACAGGGAGGAACAGTTTTGTTTTTGCAGGTTTAGCTAAGGTAAACCGATAAACGACCTCGTTGTTTTTACAGCGGAAATCCACTGAAAAATCAGGGGTTTTGAAAGCCGCGTGATCCCAGGCGGAGGGAAAACGCGGAGAAAATTGAACGAGCTGATTAGGATAATCGGGCTGATACCCGCAGAGCCCTTCAACCACGACACGGGCTAACATATTCGTCGCATCCGTAAAATCAGTAGCCAGCGTTTTAGAGTAATCCGTGTTTCCCGGGACATTATAAGCATACATGGATTCACGATAATTGCCCTTGACCAGTTTCCACCCCTCATCAGGCCATCCGGCCTGAAAAAAGGCCAACGCCAATCCGTAATTTTCCGCTGCGAAATAATCCCTGGTGGACCATACATGAGGCACCCAGTTTGACATCTGACAGAGTTCACCGCCCAGGCGTCCCCGCCGGCGTTCCAAGGCATATTCGGTATAAAAAAGAGCTTGAGCCGCTTCTTCCGGCGACAGCATTTTCGCATCAATGGGCATATACACCGACATTAAACAGGCGTCATCATGCCGCCTTTGATAGCCTAAAGCTTCGCGATACTCGGCCAGATGCCCGTTCTCCTTGATCCATAAACTTTTCATCATGTTCCTGCGAATCTTGGCAGAAATAGTGTGATGACGTCGGGCGGCAGAATGATCGCCTGCGCGCTCCGCCATTTCGGCAGCGGCCGCATGGCCGGCGTAGGCGTAAGCGGTTTCCTGTGTCGTTTCACCGCCATTATACCAAACGTTATCGCTGGCAAAAGTGGCAATATAACTTTCATACACCCCGTTGCTATCCGGATCAAAGCATTCCTGTTGCCATTCCAAATGAAGCTGCAAAGCCGGGTAAAGCCATTTCTCCAGTTCTTCGTTTCCGGTAAAACGCCAGGCGTGAATCAATTCATCGAAAAACAACGATTGCATATTATACATATAGCTGTTTTGGGTGATATGTCCTTTGCCGTAAAACCTGGATGCTTTAGACTGGATCGTCATCCGCTGATCGACGTCGGCGACGGCTTTGATTTTATCGGACTTTTTATTCTGAAAAGAGAGGTAATATCGAGCCGCGCTCAACACAGACTCATGCCGGCCGAATACCGTAGGTCCATACAGGGTGCGCCATCCCAGAAAGGGAATGTTAAACATCATGCCGCCATGGACGTAAACCGGAGGATAGTACACTCCATCCAGGGCGGCGCACACCGAGGCCACGCCACAATCAAAATAGGGATCCGGCGTGTTGGCCGTGACTTGCGTGCCCAGAGCCAGGCAGCGTTTCAATCCATTCGAATAAAGGGTTTTTGGATTGCCGATCAATGACGATTTTATCGTATGGGTTGAATCGGAAATGACGAAAGCCCAAAAGAGCTCATCCTGAGTCTTTTGCACTATCAGCTCATTGCAGATCATCTGATTTTTCCCGCCTTTGGATCGCAGCAGAGCGTCCACATCCGGCCATTTTTCCGCGTCGGCGATCACGTAGCGCCCGGGATGACTGCACTTTCCTCTGATTTGTTTTTGTTCACCCGGTTTCTTGGCAGAAGATTTCGGTGAAAGACAAAAAACGGATGACTCTAAAAAAAAGCGGTCCTTTTCGCAATCTTGCAGAGAAAAACCATTCGGCGTTGTTTCGGGATTTATCATGGGATCATAGGCCCACATGAGATTTTGAATGCCATCTTTATGTAAGGGGGACGAGGCGCCAAAAGTCCAAATGAGCTTATCCGCCGGATTCGCACCCTGATAGCTGAGTGAGACGGTAAAACCCGCCGCACCCGCCAAAGGCAGGGCATTCACTACGAGCGCGAGTCCGGGAAAAGAACCATCGGCAAGCTCCCAGGTGACCTGACCAGGGCGAAAGAACATAGAGATGTCGGAAAAATGGTGCAGCCATTTGGTTTTGCCGTTTCGTGAAAAGGCCATCATCATCATCCCTCCGTTATGGGATTGATGCAACAGGCGGATCAGTGGAAGCTCTCCGGCCAGAACACAGCCCGGAAGATGATCCATATAAAGCGGCCGGTTAAAAATACGTTTTCCGTTATGACAAAAGATGGCGCCATTCTTTACCGAATAAGACGCCTGGGCCATCTCTTCCTGTTCCGCGCGAGAAAATGTCGAGCCGGGAGATACACAAAAAAGCGTCAAAGATAAGGCAATGCGTAAATGGTTCTTCAGGCGTATCATGCTTTTCTCCCGATCACTGTTTTGCCGGATAGACACACTGGTGTGCCTCGTCGGCAAACGCCTTTACCAGGGCCGGTTCGGCGTCAAAGAAATTATCCGACGGAGCTAAAATATACGCGCCGTTTCTGCCGGCCTCCTCAAAGCATCTACGAACTTCACGCCGTGTTTGCGCCTCGGTGCAGCCTTTGAAAAAGTGATATTGGTCGAATCCGCCGATCATGCAAATGTTCATCGGGATGCGTCGGCGTGCTTCGGCCAGATCCATATCACCGCCCATGCCCACGGGAGTCAGCGTTTCCATCGCGTCGGGCTTCATGGCGGCAATGTTTTCGAGAATGGGCATCATGCCGCCGCAGGTATGATAGGCGATACGTTGTCCGGCGCCATGCGCCAGTTCGATTAATGGACGGTCATAGGGCGCGACAAACTCGTCGAACAGGCGCGGCGAGATGACGGTGGAAGAGGCGGCGCCTCCGCCCAATTCGAGAACGTCATAATGGGCTCCGGCCAGAGATTTCATAAAAACCTGTTTTCGCCGAAAAAGAATACCGAGCAATTCATGAACCCATTGGGGATCATCGTAGGCCTCCATGATCAATCGTTCGACCCCGACCAAACAGGTGGCATCCTGCCAGGTTCCCGGCTGACCGAACACATCAAAGCAGCAGATAAAGCCGCGCACCAATCCCCGTTGCCCAAACGCCGCAGCCGTCCGATTCACCGCCTCGACATCGCATTTCGGCGCCGTGACATAGGCGCCGATCAAGTCGATATCTTTTTTTTCTTTAATGAGGGGTTCGATCACCCAGGCCGTGTGAGGGTCATACTGGATGACCATGGACAGGGCGCCCTTGGGAGTCACGAAATGATAACGCGTCGTGGGCCATTGCTGATCGGGGATGGGTTCGCTATGAACGCGCCAATGATCGGTTGCGATTCTGCGACTTTCCAGAAAACCCGGCTCTTGTTGCTCCGGATCGTAATATTCGCCTTTATCCGGATCCGGGCGATGCGGTACCGTATAGGTAATCGGATCCCAGCCGCAAGCATCGAAAAACTCTGACTCCGTGATCCCCCCCATGCTATCGTTTAAAAAACCGGGCATTAGAAAATGAGTGGTTACCGGCAATCGGTCCGGCATGCCTCCGCTCAGAGCGATCAGCATTCGTTCACGGGACGTCATAGGCTTACCCCTTTCGTTACATCCAATCCCACTGCGATATAATACATTCCGGTATTCTGCGCTTCCCCGGTTACATTCAAACGCGCCAACACTTTGGTTCTAGGTTGCGCCGAAACCGCCGGCCTCAGGCGCCATTTCGATCTCGGCAATCACCTCCCCGATGGTCATAACTTGTCCCTCCGCGGCGTAGATTTTTACCAGCACTCCACTGGCGATGGACTCCACTTCCACTGTCGCTTTATCGGTTTCCACCTCTAAAAGCGACTGCCCGCGTTTCACCGACTGGCCCGGTGCGACAAGCCATTTTATCACTTTCATTTCAGCTTCATTCGCTGATAGATCAGGCATTTTCATTTTCAACTTCATTCTGTCACCCACTCCTGTTTAACCTCCAACGGATTGTGAGCAAGAAACCGCTCAACCTCGCTCGCCGAGAACACGCCCTGAGTCGTTCCCAGGCAGCGAACCGCAGAAGCGCCCAGCGCACTGGCATAGACCATCATCTGCGGCAAATCCCAATTATGCAAAACCCCAGTGATAATTCCCGCATCAAAGGCATCGCCGGACCCCGAAGGATCTTTTACCGGCATGGGAAAGATGCCGGCCCGCCAGTATTCGTTC
>CAZKQR010000142.1:0-9975 GCA_964554965.1 uncultured Cytophagia bacterium
AAAGTTCTATCAAGGTTTTGCGGGCTGTTTTTGCCGGCCAGATCCGGTCGACTCGGGTCGAATGATAAACGCAGAGGCGCAGAGGACGCAGAGAAGATTGCGGAACCTATCCCCTTTGCATGAAAAGGGGATTTTGGATCTTACGCCTACATAAAAAAAGTGCGACGCATAACATAAATAGCGCCGCACTTTTTTTGTAACCACAACCCTGATCTGATATCCTCAGATCAGGGTTTTCATTTAGAAAGAACCGCCGATGGAGACCCGCATTACCGATCCCAGCACGCTGCCGAAATCACTGTAGGAGAAATCCAGCCGGCCGTTGGTGCCCACAGATCCCAGCTTGACGCCGGCGCCCAGAGAAAGGCCGCCGATGCCGTCTTCACGGCGCTGGGTCGACCAGCCGCCGCGCAGGGAGAACTTTTCCATATAGGTATATTCCAAGCCATAGTTCATGAATTCCGGACGATCCGCCGGGTCAACGCCTTCCAGCGCCAACAGCGCGCAGTGATCGCTGCCCATGGTAACAGGCAGCAGTTCAAACAGGTTGGCGGAGACGCCGATCTTATAGGTCTGCGGAATGCCGAACTCTTCGTTCTCATACAACTGCTGGCCGGAATAGTTCCTGATGGACATGGCCAGAACAATGCTGCGAATGCCGGTTTCATAGATGGTGCCGAAGTCAAAGGCGACGGTGCCGATCTTGTTCTGCTTATCGGTTTCTTCCACAGCATCACCCGTATAGGTGTCATTGCTGCCCAGCTTTTGATTGACATATTTGACGCTGCCGCCGAGGCCGAACTTGTCGGTCATCTGGTAGCCATAGCCCAATCCCAGAGCCAGGCCCGCGACATCGCCGACGTCCACGTCCGTGTATCCTCGCGGATCAGTTTCGGAAATGGCGGTGCCGTGAAAATCACCGTAATTCATCATCTGGGTATGCAGCGAGAACACTCCGTAGGAGCCGGTGTTCCAGGCAACCGCTGCGTTGGCCACGCTCATATCGGCGATCCAGTCGGTGTAGTTGAAGAAAAACGCGCGATTCTGCACCGAGGCCAGACCGGCCGGGTTATAGAACACGGACGCCAGGTCGTTCTTGGCGAAAGTGAAGGCTTCCGCCATACCGGTCGCCCGGGCGCTGCCGCCGACGGAAAGAAAGGTCATTCCCGCCTGGCCCAGCTTTTTCATTTTGGCTGTTGCCGGCAACGAGGCCAAAATGATCATCAGCAATAGGGACACACAAAATATTTTTCTCATGAGTATTGCCTCCGTTATGGACTTTTAAGTCACAAAGCTTGGTCACCAAGCGGATTACCGGACCACGATGAACTTGTCGACATGCTTGCCGAGGTCGCTTTCAACCGTGTAGATGTAGACATCGCTGACGATGTACTGGTTGAACTCGGTGCGCAGGTCCCAGTCCTCGGTGGCCGCGCCATCGCTGTGTTCGATCTTGTGGACAAGACTGCCGTTCGAGGTGTAGATGCGGATGGTGCATTTGCCCGGCAGTCCGGTGAAGACGATTTTGTCCATTTCACCCGGATAGGTCTTGCCCGCCGCGCTGTACGGATTGGGCACCACACGGATGTCGTCCAACTTGGATGCATCGGTGATCGCTTCCGTCTTGGGCTGGCAACCGGTGGGCGCCCAGCCGCTCCAAGCATACCATCTGCCGCCTTCCAGGGAAACGCCCGGATCCTGCCAGTTCTGGCTGCCGTCGTCGTAAGCGACGACATAGTAAAAGTACTGATAGCCAGGAGCGACGTTGGCATCAAGATATTCGTTGGCGGTGCCGTCATACACTTTGTAGTAGGAGCTGTCTCTGGCGCCCGTGGCGCGATAGACGCGATAGCCGGCAAAATCCTTGACTTTGGTATCGAAATCCGGATCGTTCCTCGGCTCATCGGACCAGGACACTTTGATCTTCGGGCCTTCCGCAGCCACCCAGAAGTTGGCCGGAGGACGCGGCGGATCGGGAACGTCGTATTTGCTGCGGCTGCCGGTTTTGGCGCCGTTGATGTTCCAGTCCGCTATTCTCAGCGTCTTGAAGACGGAATCCCGGCCGGCTTTGAACACCGGTTCGAGTTCATCCATGACCGCGGCGCTGTATTTGGAATCCCAGGCTCTTTTACCCCAATACTTGCACTCTTGCAGGCTCATGCCGCCGACAGCGATCACATAGTCGATCTGGATGGATTCGCCGAATTCCAGATCATAGGGGCCAAAGCTGGTGTACCCCGTGGGGATGGTGATGTTGGAGGCGAGATCACGATGAGGCGTATCCAACTGCCAATGCACAGCCGGTTGAAACAGAGATTCGTACTGATCTTTGTAGGTTTTAACCACGCGGCCGAGATCATAATCCCTTTCCTGCCTGATGGTCGTGCTGTTCGGCTGGGTGAGATCGTTGGTCTTGTCCTTGGCGGTTTTCGGGGCGTAGAGCGCGCCCTGGCAGATCCAGGCCGGCGAAAGGATTTCAATCCAGCGTTCATCCTTGCTTGGGTCGCCGAAATCTTTGACCGAATCGCCCGGCTTGTCGCCGTCATAATAGAGAAAATAGCGGCGATCGTTGCCTTGGCTGGCAAAGGGGGCGACGAACTCACCCACCTCATCGTTGTCCGTGGAGATGGAGTAGGTGCGGCCGGAACGGGAGTTCCACGGATTGCAGAACCAGGCCCACCAGAATCCCTCGATCTTTTGATTGGTCAGGATGTAGGGATAGTTGGTCGGGTCCGTCGTATAGGGCCATAGAACCGGCGTTTCACCGGGCAGGCCGAACACTTTGCCGTTGTTGGTGAGTTTGATGTTCATGATTGCATAGTCTTGGTGCTTGGGCGTGCAGTAGGCGTACAGCCAGCGTTCAAATTCAACGCCCATGGTGTAGCGCCAGACCGATTTGATGGCCCGCTCGGTGATCAGAGTGGGGTCCACCGCCGTGTTTTTGTCGTGCTGAAAATCGCCCTGATGGGCGTTGAGAAAATTATCGCCGCCGTCCGGGGTGATGTTTTTGCCGTTGACAAACACGTTGGGCTGCGGCCAGCGCTGGTAGAGAATCTGCGTGACCGGCATCAGCGCGCTCTGGTGGGATTGATTCACCCAATAGGGCTTGTAATCGTAATCGTAGGTACGGTACATACCGGAGGTCCAGAAGGGAAACACATCGCCGTTCGGAGCTTTCCAGTTTTTACAGCCGGCCAGGGTGCCGGTTTTGCGCACATTGCCGCCCCACAGCTCGCGGATGCCGCCTTCGGGAAACAGAACACGGCCGCCGGGCCAGGCGTATTCACCGCCCCAGCCTTCGGCGCCATCGTATTCGGCATTGACCCACAACCGGCCTATTCGCAAGAAATGCATGCCGGTGTTGGCATAGGCCATTTCTCCGAGAAGGACAAAGACCAACAGGCAGAGGCCTGTGATTATTAATAGACGTTTCATAGGTAATTCCTTTTCGTTTAAACGACGGGACAATCTATTTACTCTTGCACGGATGCATTAGAACTCGACTTTCACACCGAACAGGAAGGCGCGGGGATTATAGAACAGAGCAAAATCCTTGTCCGGCGCCAGGGGAGCATGGGTCGTACCGTTTTTATCGACCCAGTTTTCAGTAAATATATTGTTGCCGTTTTTGTCCTTATAGTCACCGACCTTATTGCCCAGACCAGTATTTTCGTCGACGAACTGGCTGTAGTACAATTCCGTCTCAGCCGCTTCCATGATGCCGAGATTGAGCAGCTTGAAATTGAACAAATTGTTGACATCCATATAAACGCGGGTTTTGACGCCGGCGAAGGAGGGCAACGTTTTGTTCAGACGGAAGGTCGTGGTGTAGTTGTTGACCCAGTAATAGATGGTGCGCACTTCGCGGGTGGGCAATCCGGTCGGATTGTAGATGACCTTGTTGCCCTTGTTCCAGCGCTGAATCAGGCTCAGGCGCCAATCGCCCGCCAGGTTGCCCCATTCGTTCGGCGTATGGAAATCGATGTTGGCGATAAAGCTGGGCTGGGACTGCGGTTGCAGTTTAACCGCGCTGTACTGGTAATAGGCGGCCAACGGATCCTGCTGGTATCTCTGCAGGCCATAGTTGCCCGAGGTGCTGATCACATAGTCCATGGTCAGCCAACCGGTAAAGTATCGTCCGCGCATTTTGGTCATCTTGAGTTCGATGCCGCGGATATCTTCCCAGTTGTTGTTGCGCTGGGTGGTGTACGAGCAGGCGCCTTTGCCCACGCCTTCATAGTTGCGGAAATCGCCGATGGCCTGTGATCCGTCCAAACCGATGACGGTGATCTGGCCGATCTGATCCGTGTTGTCCTTGGAGTAAAAATAGGAGCGGATCAACCATTCATCTTTGATGCTCTGCTCAAAACCAACCTCATAGGCGGCGGTTCTGGGCGCCAGCAGGTTGGGATTGCCCAGCCAGCGCGTGTCAGCCTGGCCGTTGCCGAAATCCCAGCTTTCGTTGTAGATGCCGAAACGATGACGGTTGGAGGGTTCGCTGTAGTAGACGCCATAGTTGAAGAAGAACTTGGTGTTCTGACGCACCGGATGGGAGAACGCGATGCGCGGCGCCAGATAGGTGTTGGACTTGGCTTTTTCCTTGGGTAGATCGTCGTAGGTCAGATATCCCTCGGTGCCGCCGCGGGCCCAGATCATGGAATAAATGTCATTGGGCACGTACACCCAGCTGTTGGCAGCATAGTGCTCGATGCGCAGACCGATGTTGGCGATCAGACCGCCGTATTCGATCTTGTCCTGAATATAGCCGGCGAAATGATTGGGTTTGGCGTCGAGGCGAACGAAATCTCCGGCATTGGGCGCCAGGATGATGGTTCCGGCCTTGCGGTTGAATCTCTTGACATGGTCGTTTCCGTATTCGACGCCGAATTTGACCAGGTTTTCTTTGTTGATCTGGCTGGTGAAATCGAAATTCACTTTGTGGCTTTTAACAAAAGAGGTGTCCACCACATTGGCGCCGCCGTAGAATATAAAGGTGCCGGGCAGATCAGTGATGGGGTTGGCCTCGCCGATCCAGCCGGTGGGCCCTTCGTCAAAGCCGACGCCGGCGATGGTTTTGATGATCTCGGGATTGCGCGCCCGCGATTTGCCCGCTTCGGTCTCTGTGGTGAAATAGTCGTAACGCACTTCATAATAGGTGGAGGGGCTGAGCGTGTGGGTCATCTTGCCGCCGATGGATTTGGTGAAAACATCGAGCAAACCCTGGGAGGCGAGATAGTACTTGTAGGTGCCCAGCGCGTCGCTGGTGACGTCCGCACCATACTGCATCAGGGGCTGGCCGCCCCAGGTGGAGCCGATGGTGCTGGTTTCAGTCTTGCCGTACAGGCCGCTGACGACGAATTTCAGCGCGTTGTGGGGTTTAAAATTGACTTTGCCCTCAAAGGTGTTATAGTTGTCGAACTCGCTGATGGAGGGCAGCACCGGGTATTCACGGGTGAACTTGTAGCCGAGGAAAAAGCCCGCATCCTTGAGCCCGATTTTATCCAGCCCGGGGATGGGTCCGCCGAGACCGGCGTCCAGATAATGGTCCGGTTTATCGCCGTAGGAGATGGGGCGGTGTTGCCATTTCCAAACATCTTGCAAATCCTGGGGGGTCCAGTCGCCCTTGCCGAGGTATTTGGATTTGTTGGCGTTCACGGCCAGCGCGTTCCAGCCGGCGAAAATCTGACGGTTTTCAACGTCCTTCACTGCGTCAAAGGAGCCGGGGCCGGCGTAGATTTTATAATCGTACTGATCCTGGCCGTAGGCGTTGGGGCCAAAGTGCTTCTGATGCGCGGCGCCGAGGCGGTAATCGGCAGATCCGGAGTATCTGTGTCCGCCCTCTTTGGTGACCACGTTGAAAATGCCGGAACGGATATCGCCGTATTCGGCATTGAAACCGCCGGTGAGCACTTGGATTTCCGATACAGAGGCCGAGTTGGTGATGGCGTAGATCTTGTCGTTCAACTTGTCGCTGCGCTCCATACCGTCCACCTGAAAGCTGATCTCGTCGTTGCCGCCGCCACGGATGGTGATGTCCAGGTTTTCGGTATCAACGGACACGCCGGGTTCGAGGCTCACCGCGTCCATGATGTCCGCCACCGGCAGAGTGGATGCGGATTCGCTGGTGGTCACCTTCTGGCTGGAGGTCACGTCTTTTTCCACCAACGGACGCTGGGCGGTGATGACGACCTCCTGGCCCTGAATGGTGGATTGGTTCAGGTTGAAATCAACCGTGGTGGTCCGGTCGACGTTCACGCGCACCTGCTGCTGCAGAATGGGACCGTAGCCCACCATGGTGGCGCGCACGGAATAGTCTCCGGGCGGAATGTTGAGGATAAAGTAGGAGCCATCGACACCAGCGGTGGCGCCCATTCTGGTGCCGACGATGAGAATGTTGGCGCCGATGAGCGGTTCTTTGGTGCCGGCATCCAGCACTACGCCTGATATCTTGCCGGTTGTTCCGGCCCGCATATCCATCTCTGGGATAAACAGGGTCAGCAAAACCGCGGCGGTCATGCAGATGAGCTTAAAGTAACGATTGGTACGCATCATTAATACCTCCGTTTGTTTAATGGAAATGGAATTGCCCTGTACTTTTTGTCAGACGATGCAGCCAAGGACCTTGTTCGAAATTTCGATGAACAGGAGCGTTCAAACCATTTTTTCTTCCGAAGCGGAAAGCCCAAAGTACCGCCCATTTCCTCATCAAGTGAAATTGGTTGGATACAACCGGTTGTCTGCAGCCCTTCACCTCCTCTTCTGATTGTGGTGGTGGTTTGGCCGAGCGCGATTCGTTGAGGCCCAGCGAGGCCCTTCTCCGCCAACGAGTCCTCCCGCTCGACGGATGGTGTCTTAGCGGTAGTTATAGTTTCTTTTTACTTCCGTTGCCTCCCAATTATAGTTTTTGATTTCCTCCTCTACTGTGGAATGCACCAGATAATAAATTCCTTCGTGATTGCGATCGACGAAAACAAAACTGTGTTGACCGCCCGCGGTGAAATAGCGCCAGATGGTGTAGGATTTGCGTCCGGTCTCCCAGGTGTACTGCTCGATGTCGTCCGGCTTGCCGTAGACCACGAACACCCGGCCCATGTCGCTGTTCAGTCCGCTCTCATTGCCTTTAAAATTTTTATTGGCGTAGGCGATACGGCTGAACAGATTCTGCATGTATTCGTTCTCAGGCGTCTCCGGGCTTTCATCCTTACCACGCCAAAAGTTGAGCAGAAAGTTGGTCTTGCCCTCCGCGTTGAGCTCGTCGAACAACCTGAGCTCTTCATGGGTGGCGATGTATTTGATTTGATCCCGGTAACGTTTGATGTCCTCCGGGGACATGGGCAAAAGCTGAGCGGCGAGGGCGGGCTGATGAATCCAGAATCGTTTTGCGCTGACCGCCGACCGGCCGGTGGACGAGTCAAACACCGCCACCGTGATGGTATGGGCGCCGCCCTCCAAGCCGCTGACGTCCAGCGCGGCCACTCGAGCGCTGGTTCGGCCGCGGCGGTCGATTTTCTGTCGGGGCATCCTCATCAGCGTATCGCCGGCCTGATCCGTTATGCAGTAGAGGACGGAAAGCGGCGCCGCGCTGTCCGCCCCGGCCGTCTCGAGGTTATAGAGCTCGTAATAGAGATAGAGCTTGGCGTTGTGATAGCGATATCTTCTGGACGGATTCGGGATGATCGCGGTGTTGCCTTTTTTAAAAGCAGCGCCGGCCGCGTTCGCTTGGATGTTGATCGCTACCTGCGGTTCACTGACCGACAGCTCTTTAGAGAAAGAGGGGACAGAAACCTGGCCGGTGATAAGGGAAAATTTTTCCGCGTTCACATCCGTCAGCCGGGCCTGCAGCCGATAGGCGCCGGCGGGCAAGGTCAGAACGATCTGATCCACCACGCCTTTGGTTTCATCAGCCAGCGCCGCTTTGTTAAAGCGTGCTTTTCTCGATTGGGTGTCGGTGAACACAGAGGCGCCGCTTTGATCCTGCAGGGAGAGGGCCAGGGTAAAGGAGGCCAGGCTGTCGCCGGCTGGACTGGAAAAATTCAGCTCTTTAAGCGCGATGGAATAATAGAACTCGATGCGGACCTGGTCATCCTGGTGAAAAAAACCTGCATCCAACCAGAAATGGGGCGTGCCTTCGCTCTCAAGCGGAAAGGTTAAGGGTTGACTATACGCGGGCAAGAGCCATCCTGACAGGATGGTGGAAAGGGGGATTAGAACTTGCAACAAGTGCACGAGGTGCGATTTCATGGATGATCCTATACAGGGTGTTGCGTGTTGGGCCGGCAGAATCGGTCGATCGCAGAGATGGATGGTTCAGCCCTTAAAAATCCGTACAGAGCCCTCCCTGCAAAAACCGAGGGCCCTTGCAGTATAAAACCTTATAAATAAAAAAGCGTTAGTCAGCTCATCCCCTATACTGAATAACGCTTTTCCCTACATGTCTTTTTCCCGTTAAGCGTCCATCATTATGTTTATTGACGTTAATAAATTTTTCCTGCAAACGCAAGATAATTTTAACAAATTAGAAAAAAAAGCCGTCTGTGATTCATTTATCCCTGCAACAAGTCCGGCAGCGGCGGTCTCGGGTTGGTTCAGGCAAAAACCCGCCGAATCCGTTCCACCGCCCAATCGACCTCTTCCCTGGAGATCACCAGGGGCGGTGCAAAACGGATGATCCAATCGTGCGTATCTTTGGCCAGCACGCCCTGTTCTTTGAGCTGGTGGCAATAGGTCATGGCTTTAGGCCCTTCTTTCTTCAGCACCAGACCGATCCACAGCCCTTTACCGCGTACCAAGTCGATGTGCGGATGCCGGATCTTGCGCAGTTCGTCCATAAAATAAGCGCCCTGGACAAGGGCGTTTTCCGCCAGGTTTTCCTCCACCAGCACCCGCAGCGCTTCACGGGAGACGGCGCAGGCCATGGGATTGCCGCCGTAGGTGGAGCCATGGGTGGCATGCTTGAACACGTTCATGATTCCACGGCTGGAAAGCACGGCTGACACCGGATACATGCCGCCGGAGAGTGCTTTGCCGATGCTGATCAGATCGGGTTTGACCTTTTCATGCTCGCTGGCCAGCAAGGCGCCGGTGCGGCCCAGACCGCTCTGAATTTCATCGCAGAACAGCAGCACGTTATGAGTCTTGCAGATCTCGGCCGCCCTGGCCAGATATCCCGGCGGCGGCACGACCACTCCGGCCTCACCTTGAATCGGCTCGACCAGGAACGCGGCGGTGCGCGGCGTGATCGCTTTTTCCAGGGCTTCGGCGTCGCCGTAAGGAATGGTAATAAATCCAGGAGTATAGGGCCCATAAAAATCCTTGGCCAGAGGATCGTCGGAAAACGAGACAATGGTGGTGGTGCGGCCGTGGAAATTACCCGAGCAGACGATGATCTCCGCCTCATACTGCGGTATGCCTTTGGTCACATAGCCCCAGCGGCGGCACAGTTTGATGCCGGTTTCCACCGCCTCGGCCCCGCCGTTCATCGGCAGCATGGATTCGTACCCCAGCAGTTCGCAGGTCTCCTTGGCGAACAACGGCCACAGATTGTTGCGAAAAGCTCGACTGGTGAGCGTCAGAATTTCTGCTTGCTGCTGCATGGCCTTGACCAAACGGGGATGGCAATGGCCCTGATTGACGGCAGAATAGGCAGCCAGACAATCGAGATATTTTTTCCCCTCCACGTCCCAAACCCAAGGCCCCTTGGCGCGCTCAATGACCACATCCAACGGTTTGTAATTGTGCGCTCCGTAGAGATCCTCGATGGCGATCAGTTCAGCGGCTTTCATAAAACCTCCGGGTTGATTGTTTTTTTTTTGCCCCAGAACTTAATGCTTTAACCGGTAAAAAGCAAGTCTGCCCCGTGTGCGGCGTCCGCTGATTTTCCCTTGCTTTGGGATGATTTTTTAGGTAATTTTGTTATTGAATTTAAACTCCTTGGCGACGACGGGCCTATCATGGGGAAAAGTTCTTCTTAAAACC
>CAZKQR010000143.1:0-9851 GCA_964554965.1 uncultured Cytophagia bacterium
GGTGGAGCCTGATCATCGCCGCCTGTGCCGGCCTGCTGTTGCTGGTGCAGGTCGAGCCGGCCGTTCGGCCCTGGTTGATCGGACTCGGCGTTTTATCCGCTTTTTTCAGCAAGTATTACACCGCGGCTCCCATCAAACTCGCCTACCGGGGTCTCGGCGAGGTGTCTGTTTGGCTCGCCTTTGGACCGATGGCTGTGCTGGTTGCCGCTGCAAGCCAGAATGTTCTTTTCCATCCCTATGTGGCGGCCGCTATGCCCATCACCGGCCTGAGCACTGCGTCCATTCTCTGGATGGGACAGTTGATCGATCTGCCGGCTGATGCCGGGGCGGGCAAACGCGGCATAGTGGCGCGCATCGGTAGCCGCAGGGGCCGATGGGGTTTTCTGCTCATCCATTCGCTTCTGGCTGGGAACCTCCTTGTTCTGGGCCTCGCTGTTTTGCCACAGGGCCGGCTGGTTCTGGCCGCTCTGATTCCCTATGTTCTGCTGTTGCCGCGCACCTGGCAGCAGGTGTACCGGTTCCATGATCAACCGAGCTCCCTCAAACAGGCGGCTGGATGGAACGTGCAGATCCATTTGCTGATGTCTGGTTTATTGATTCTCGGCCTGGCAGCCATTCTGGTCATGCGATGAAGGATCGCCCCGGACAACCTATGCTCAATCATTGGCGCTTACTTTTTCATCCTGAGGGATACCACGGGCGCGGCCGAAGACCCCCTTTTTTTGAAGGATGGTTTATAAAAATGGTCGACGCCTTTGAACGGCATCGACTGGCCGTGATTCCCGGCATTTCACTCTGCCGGGATGCAGAGCAGAGTCACGCCTTTGTTCAAGTTCTGCAAGGAGACAGCGGCAGGACGCTCTATTCGCGCTATCCTCTCGCGCAATTTCACGCTGAGGAAAAGCGCTTTGATCTGACCATCGGCCCCAACCGCTTTACCAGTCAGGGCGTCAAGCTCGATCTCGAGGGGCAGGATTGGCGGATCACAGGAGGCCTCACCTTCAGCGATCCGGTGATCTGGCCGAAGACCTGGCGCGCCCCCGGCGTCATGGGATGGTATGCCTGGGCGCCGTTTATGCAGTGCTATCATGGCATTCTCAGTCTCGATCACACCATTAGCGGCGTTTTGAACATTCAGGGCGAGCGGATCGACCTGACCGGCGGACGCGGCTATATGGAAAAAGACTGGGGTTGTTCCTTTCCCTCGGCCTATATCTGGATGCAGAGCAACCATTTCGAAAAGCCCGGCACCAGTTTTACCGCGTCTATAGCGCTCATACCCTGGCTGCGCCGTTCCTTCACCGGTTTTCTCATCGGTGTGCATCATGAACAGCACCTCTACACCTTTGCCACCTACACCGGCGCGGTCATTGAAAAACTGGTTGTGGGCGACAACGAAATTGTTTTCGTCATCCGCAGTTCTGAATATCGGTTGACCGTTCAGGCGGTCCGCGCAGCCACCGGATCGTTGCGAGCGCCGGCAGCCGCTGGCATGACGGATCGCATTGCCGAAACCCTGGGCGGAAATGTTCTGCTGCGTTTGCAGACCATCAAGGAGGGGCGGGTCCTGCTAGAGCAAGTCGGCCGCCATGCCGGCATGGATGCGGCCGGCGACCTGCAGCATCTGGCGGTGTGATCAAAGCGTCCTGCGCCGGACATACGGACGGGTTTTATACCATTTTCACCCCTGATGTTTCCAGCGGCGACGCGATGGAGCTAAACCGCGGCGAAGAACAATTTTACTTGTGCGGATGTATTTCTTTTTCTACTTTAACCCAAAACGACTCGTATCACTTCCGCCGCGGAGGTTTTGATGAGAAAAAGTATCCGGCTCTGGCTGGTCTTTAGTATTGTCTTGATTTTGCCCGCATTCGCCGCAGATCCTCAGAGCAACTATCCCACCCCACACTCTTTTTTTGGCTTTGAACCAGGCGCTGATCGTTCCCTGATCGACTATGAGGCGCTCATCGCCTACTTGGAGAAACTCGATCAGGTCTCCAGCCGCATGACGCTGACCGAGATCGGCCGCTCCCCCATGGGGCGGCCCATGTATGTGGCCTTTATCTCATCGGAGAAAAACATCGAAACACTTGCGGCGCTGCGGGAGATCAATCAGAAACTAGCGCTGCGGGCGGATCTCGCGGAGAGTGAACGGGCTGCCCTGATCGCGCAGGGCCGCGTTTTTCTGCTCGCCACTCTGTCGATGCATTCAACAGAGGTGGCTCCGGCGCAAGCGGCGCCGCTCATCGCCTATGAACTCGCCACCAGCCGGGACCCGGCGGTTCTCGCTGCACTGGATGCGGTGGTCCTCATGCTGGTGCCCACCCACAATCCGGACGGCATGGATATGGTGGTGGAACATTACCGCAAGACTAAAGGCACCATCTATGAAGGCGCCTCCATGCCGGGCGTGTACCATAAATACATAGGCCATGACAACAATCGCGACTATGTGACGTTGACGCAGGAAGACACACGCGCGGTCTCTGCGCTGTATAGCACCTCCTGGTTTCCGCAGGTGATGGTCGACAAACATCAGATGGGCGCCGCCGGGCCGCGCTATTTCGTTCCGCCGGTTCACGATCCCATCGCCGACAATCTGGACGCCGGTATCTATAACTGGAGCAAGATCTTTGGCGCCCACATGGTCACCGATATGACCGAACGAGGGCTCAGAGGCATTTCGCAAAGTTATGCTTTTGATTTCTACTGGCCCGGCCCCACTGAAACCTGCGCGTGGAAAGGCGTCATCGCGCTGCTGACAGAGATGGCCGGCTGCAAAATCGCTGCGCCGGTCTATGTGGAGCCCAACGAATTGAGCACCGGCGACAAGGGCCTTGCTGAATATAAAAAGAGCATCAACATGCCCGCGCCTTGGCCGGGCGGCTGGTGGCGCCTGCATGATATGGTGCAGTATGAGAAGGCATCGTTTCATTCTCTGCTCAACACAGCCGCCCGTTATCGCGAGGAGTTGCTGACCTTTCGCAACGATCTCTGCCGGCGTGAGGTGGAACTGGGGCAAAAAAGCCCGCCCTTTTATTATCTCCTCCCGCAGAAACAGCATGACGCCGGTTTGTTGGCCGATCTGATCAATCTGCTGTTCGAACACGGCATTCGCATTCACCAGCTGGAGGAGGCTGCCACCATCGCCGGCCGCACCTTTGCGGCGGGCGACCTGGTGGTCTCCCTGGCGCAACCTTTCCGCGCTTTTATCAAAGAGATGATGGAAAAACAGGAATACCCGGTGCGCCGTTTTACTCCAGACGGCGAAATCATCAAGCCCTATGACATCACCTCCTGGTCGCTTCCCCTGCACAGTGGGGTGGAAGCGGTGCCGGTCCTGGAGCCCGGACGGTCTTTCCAGCTGAAGGAGATCAGGCCTCCCTTCACCTTGCGGCAAGAGCCGCCCGCTGATTATAGCCTCTCCGTGTGGCCGGTTGAGAATAACGCCAGCTATCGAGCTGCGTTCCTCGCTCTGAAAGACGGGCTCTCCGTCGAACGCCTGACCGAACCCTGCACCGTGCAGGGCGAGAAATGGGCTGCCGGCGGTTTTGTTATTCGTCCGGACAGCCGCAGGGAGAAATTCACCGCCCTGTTGAAGAAAATGCGTATCTCGCCCTGTTATGCTTCAACGTCAGCGGGGATCCAGTCAAAGCCGGTGCGGTTGCCCCGCATCGCTCTGGTGGAGACCTGGTTTCACGATATGGATGCGGGTTGGACCCGCTATGTGTTCGACAGCCACGCCATTCCGTTTACGGTCCTTCGGCCGGCGGATTTCGAAAAGAGCGATCTCGCCGGACGATTCGATGTGGTGCTTTTCCCGGATGCTGATAAATCCATTTTGCTGGAGGGCAAATATAAACGCCAGGAAGAGGTTGTGATCAGCGATTATCCTCCAGAGCAGGTCAAGGGGATCGGCAAAGCCGGCTTTGAAAAGTTGATGACCTTTCTCGACCAGGGCGGCGAGATCATCTCCTGGGGCCGTTCCACTGAGCTGTTTATGGGCAAACTGGAGATCACTCGCGGTAAAGAAAAGCAGGAATTTCAGCTGCCGATACGCAATCTCGCCGAATCAGCGGCCAAAGAGGGTCTCTATTGTCCGGGCTCTCTGGTCCGCACGCTTCTCGTCAAGGATCATCTCCTCACTCAAGGCATGCCGTCTGAGGTCGGAGTTTTTTACCGGGGCCGGCCGATCCTGGCCACCTCGATCCCTTCCTGGGACATGGACCGCCGAGTGATCGGTTGGTTTCCGGAAAAAGAGCTGCTGCTCAGCGGATATCTTGAAAAAGGGGAAAAGCTGGCGAACCGGACCAGCCTGGCCTGGCTGGCCAAGGGCAAAGGACAGCTGGTGCTGTTTGCTTTTAATCCGCAGTATCGCGCCGCAACGCCGGCGACCTATAAACTGCTCTTCAACGCGCTTCTCCTCAATCAATGAGCCGGCAGTGAAAAATGTGTTCCGTGTCGGAAGAATGATACAAGAAAAGGAGTTGCGACATGGTACGGAGATTTTTTTTGCTGGTGTGCGTGGGTTGTTGGCTGTGCTCAGCTGCAGCCGCTCAGGGACCGGCGGAGATCAGCAACCGCATCGTCTTTAAAGAGTCCGACAAATTCGCCGGCTGGCCGGCGAACAACGGAATGTGGGCCTGGGGCAACGAGATGGTCGTCGGATTTATTGTCGGGCAGTTTGACGATGATAAACAAGATGGACATCCGATCAAACCGCCGCAGATGCAGCGACAGGCGCGCACCATGGACGGCGGCGAAACATGGACCATCGAAAAACCCTCTTTTCTCGACGAGCAGGAAAAAGAGGCCGAAGCCACAGAGCTGAAAAAAGCGATCAACTTTATGCATCCTGATTTTGCGCTCAAGTTTCGTTCTCAGGCCGGCACTTTTTACTACAGCACCGATCGATGCAAAACCTGGAACGGCCCATATACGTTTCCGGATTTCGGCCGGCACGGTTTGCTGGCCAGAACAGACTATATCGTCAACAGCGAGCGCGACCTGTTTGTGTTTTTAACCTCGCCCAAGGAGGACGGCAAAGAGGGCTGGCCTTTTTGTGCGCGCACTCGAGACGGCGGCCTGACCTGGGAGTTGGCCGGCTGGATCGGCAAGCAGCCCCCTGTGGCGCACTATGGCTATGCGATCATGCCGTCCACGGTGCGATTGAAGAGTGGGGCGTTTCTTTCCATGATTCGCCACGGCGGGGATTTTAACGGGCAGCGCCGCTGGTGGCTGGACGCCTATCTTTCTCCGGATGAAGGCCAATCGTGGTATTTGCTGGAGGAGCCGAACATTGACAATGGCGGAAATCCCGCAAGCATGATCCGGCTGGCGGACGGCCGGATCGCATTGACCTACGGCTGGCGGCATGCACCGTTTGGCCTTCGCGCCAGGATCTCTGCTGATGAAGGCCAGACCTGGAGCTCAGAGATCGTTCTGCGCCACGATGGCGCGTGCTGGGACCTCGGCTATCCGCGCAGTGCCCAGCGCCCGGACGGCCGGGTTGTCACCGTGGTTTATTATAATGATGCATCAGCCAAAGAACGCTATATCGCGGCGACCATCTGGAACCCGGCAATGCCGGAAGACTAGAGCGGGGCAACGGTGGTCGGCGCCATTCCGCACCATAGCGTGCATCCCTTTATCTGCAGATGGCTGGCGAATGGGTGAAAAAGTCCGACGAACGATGCGCCGTTGCGCCGCGCCGTCTCACTCCATGGAAAGCTATAGACTGTATAGCGCGTGGAGGCGCCTCCGCGGCTGAAGAAATCGTTGATTTTAATCGTCGTAGAGTGTACATTTAAGGTCGAATAAGATTCAGAGATAAATGAATGACATAGTATTCATTATGCTGTGCCGGAACGGACTAGACGCCGATGCCGGACGGTATCTTTTACTCAAGGAGGCATCATGGGAATGTTTTGCAATCAATGCCAGGAAACGGCAAAGAATATGGGTTGTACCATCAATGGGGTGTGCGGAAAAAAACCGGCCACCGCAACTTTGCAGGATTTGTTGATCTACACTTGCCAGGGGCTTTCCGTGGCCGCGCTGGAGGCCCGGGCCAAAGGAGCGGACACAAACGCAGCGGACAAGCACATCACCAACTGCCTGTTCATCACCATCACCAACGCCAATTTTGATGACCAGGCCATCCTTGCGGCCGTCAAGGATGGTCTGAAGCTGCGTGATGATCTGAAAAGCCGGTATCCTGTCAGCGGAAAACAAGAGGCGCTCCATTGGAATGCTTCCACAGAGGCCGAGTTTTCAGCTAAAGCAGAAACGGTCGGCACGCTGGCTTTTGATGCTGATGAAAATCTTCGTGCCCTCAAACAGTATGTCTTGTACGGCCTCAAGGGTATGGCGGCTTATGCGGAGCACGCCTTTAATCTGGGGTATGAACAGGCGGAGATCTATGATTTCATGCAAAAAGCCTTGGTCATGATCGGCAGTCCTGCGGATGAGGCGACGCTGTTGGATTGGCTGGTGCGGACCGGCGAATACGGCGTCAAGGTGATGGCCCTGCTTGACAGCGCGAACACCGCTACGTTCGGCCATCCCCAGATCACGCAGGTGAAGCTCGGTGTCGGGAAGAACCCGGGCATTCTGGTCAGCGGGCATGATCTGAAGGATTTGCAGGAGCTGCTGCAGCAGACGGAAGGCCAGGGGGTGGACGTGTATACCCATTCCGAGATGTTGCCGGCCCACGCCTATCCGGCGTTTAAGAAATACGCCCATCTGGCGGGCAACTATGGCAACGCGTGGCACCGGCAGATCGACGAGTTTGAAAGCTTTAACGGCCCGATTCTTTTCACCACCAACTGCCTGGTCCCGCCGCGCACAACCACGACCTACAGCGACCGGGTGTACACCACCGGCGCCGCGGGTATGCCGGGATGGAAATACATCGATAAAAAATTGGCCAACGGGCAAAAGGATTTTAGCGAAGTCATCGCGCAGGCGAAAAGGTGTCCGCCCCCCGCAGAGATCGAAAAGGGGGAAATCCCCATCGGTTTTGCGCACGAGCAGGTTTTGGCCCTGGCGGATAAAGTCCTTGCGGCGATCAAGGCCGGCGCGATTAAAAAACTCGTGGTGATGTCCGGATGCGACGGTCGGCAAAAAAGCCGCGAATACTATACAGAGTTCGCCCAGGCGCTGCCGCCGGACACGGTCATCCTGACCTCAGGGTGCGCCAAGTATCGCTACAACAAATTGAACCTCGGCGATATCGGCGGCATCCCGCGGGTGTTGGACGCAGGCCAATGCAACGATTCCTATTCCTGGGCACTGGTCGCTTTGAAGCTGAAAGAGGTTTTGCATCTGGATGATATCAACCAGTTGCCGATCGTCTTTAATATTGCCTGGTATGAACAGAAGGCGATCATCGTTCATCTGGCCCTGCTTTATCTCGGCATCAAGAACACCCATATCGGTCCAACGTTACCGGGATTTCTCACCCCAAAGCTTTTGAATCTGGTGCAGGAAAAATTCGGCGTGCAGGCCAACACCACAGTTGAACAGGATCTGAAAATTTTCGGCCTCAACTGAGAAAGGACACAGGATGGCGAACGACGACATTATTTGCAACTGCAACGAGATCTCTAGAGCGGAGATCATCAAGGCGATCAAGGAAAAGGGATTGAAAACCGTGGAAGAGGTCGGCGAGGCGACAACCGCCGGCACGGGCTGCGGAGGCTGCCAGGAAGAGATCCAGGAAATTCTTGATGCATTGAACGGATAAAGCCCAATGCCAACCTGGCTTGGCTTTTGCCGCTTGTTCTTTGGCAATCGCCCGGGACTGAAATGTCCCGGGCGATTTTTTTTTATTTGGTTTTCCGTTCTCAATGGAGTAATTTAGAGCCACCAGGTGTTCATCTTTAGTCAGACAGGATAAAAACAACAGCGATGATATCCTGTAAAGACCAACACCCAATGATAACGTTTGCATACTCACGGCAAGAATTTAGACCAGGAGTACCTTCGATGTCTCTGCAATCCAAAACTCTTTTTTTAACGCTATTCCTTTTCTTCTCGCAATCTTCCGCTCTCGCACCGGTTGAAAATAGCAAGCAAGAAAAAATCCGCTTCACTTTGGTAGATGAAGTGCAAGAAATTTTTCCAGACGAATTCCCAAAGAAAACGGTGCTTCGTCTTGATGAAGAGGTTGCGCGCAACACCATCGCCGGAGTGCATGTGCTGATCGCCGGTCTGCAGGGCATAGAGTCCGTTACATTTTCAGTATCCGGGCCGGACGGACGTTCGCCGTCAGGCAGCCGTTGGTACCGTATGATCGACGTACCTGTGGCCGAGAACACCGGCCTGGATCGTAATACGGAAAAGTTCAGCGGCAAGATAAATCCTTATGTCATCCGGCGCGCGCCTTTTCGCATCTATGATCCGTTCCAGGAAGTGATATCGCCCATTCCGTCTGCAGGATCCACCATGGCATTGAGGCTAGAACTGCCGATCGCAGCCAAAGCGGCCGTCGGCTCAACGACTTATCGAATTCATCTCAGCTGCGGCGGGACAACTGCGGATTTACACTTCAAGGTGATCGTACACGCATCCACCATGCCTGCCCTTAATCATTGCACCATTAATTATATCAACTGGCACAGTCTGGACAATATTTGTACCTCTCACCATGTTGAAAAGTGGAGCGAACCTTTCTGGACCATGCTAGGGGAATATGCCTCATTGATGGCCAAAGGTCGCCAGAATGCTTTCTGGTTCATTTGGGGTGAATATTTTACCTTCGACAGCACCGGCAACGTTGTGGAATTCCAACGGGACCGATTGGAACGTCTCATCCGTGTATTTTTACAACAAGGATTGAACACGATCCACGGAGCTCCAATGGTCGAACGACGCGATTGGCTCGGATCATGCGATATGCTGCTCAGCGCCCGTGCAGCGGACGGCAAGGAAGTATATGCCACATCAGATAAAGGCCAACGCATGCTCACGCAAATGGCCGTACGGATCATCACCATGATGAAAGAAAATCGCTGGGAGGGGCAATGGGTGCAAGGTCTGTTCGATGAGCCGACGGAAGAATATGTGGATCGTTACAAACAACTGATCGCTTTGCTGCGCAGCCTCTATCCTGATATCCGCATTCTCGAGGCGACCTTGACCATGCAAGTGGCCGGGGATGTAAACATCTGGTGCCCACAGGTGCACGAGTATCAGGCCAACCAGGATTTTTTTGACAATCGTAAAAAAGCCGGTGACCAGATATGGGTGTATACCTGCCTTGCGCCCGGAGGGCCCTGGCTGAACCGATTGCTGGACCAGGAACGACTTCGGCAGGTTTACATGGGATGGGCATGCGCGAAATATGATCTGCAGGGTTTTTTGCACTGGGGACTGAACCATCATACTCCCAAACCGTTCGAAGAATTGGTGCGATTTCATATGGAAGGTCAGTACCTGCCGGCCGGCGACTCGCACATCATTTACCCGGTGCCGGAAGGCCCGCTTTCCAGTCATCGCTTCGAAGCGCATCGAATCGGTTTTGAAGATTTCGAACTATTGAATTTGCTTCGGAAGCATAATCCGTCAGAAGCAGATAAAATCATCAACCAGGTAGTGACAGGATTCGATAAATATTCTACCAATGTCGCCATATACCGGGAAGCGAAAAAGTTGCTGCTGGCGGCTGCAGACCAGGCCATCAAACAATGAACTGAAAAGCGACAGCAGACAGAGGGATAAGAAACTAGAGTTGTTTGTTATCTCTAAAAGCCAGAAGGGAGGGAGGTCGCTTCCCCACTTATGAATGAGTATTCCCCCTCGTTCCCAAGCTCTGAGACTGTGTGAAAACGGCTTGCAATTCGAGCATA
>CAZKQR010000144.1:0-9821 GCA_964554965.1 uncultured Cytophagia bacterium
CCACCGGCGGGTCAAAGACCGGCGCACTGGGCCGTCCATTGGCCGCGGCCAGGGGGGGATACAGAAACCTTCCATCGCCGTTGCCCCAGGGACGCCGTATTCCCGGCTCACCGCCGTAGCCATATTCCCAGCCCATGGGGTCCTGATAGGGATTTTGCGGGGCATCGGGATCCGGATAGGCGGTGGGCGACGTCCAGAGAAGGGTTTCCCAGATCAGAATGCCCTGCACCGCTCTTTCCCAGGTTTGCCACAACCACACCCGCAGCTCGGTGCCAGGGTGATCGATGAACAGAGTGGCGTAGGGCGCTTTGGGTCCGGTGCACACATACCACCAGATTTTTTCGCCGTGCTTTTGCCGCTCCCGGGTCTGTTCCGGCTTGAGCTCTGGAGAAATGGGACACCAGATGTTCGGTCCGCCGATGAGCTCCGCTTGTATTTCTTCGGTGAGCATGCGCGGTATGCCGGGCGCCGCGGCTTTGATTCGATTGAATCCGTTCATGACAAACGGGTAATCCTTCGGATCCGGTTCATCAAACCAGTACACATAGGCGTCCTGCAGCCAGCCTTTTTCTAAAAGATGGTCTTGGACGGTTTTGCAGTAATTCCTAAACAGCGTCTGATACACCTCCGTCTCCTCGCCAAAGCCCAGCAGTGATGGTTCGCTGCGCGAATAAAAGGTGCCGCCGCCCATGCCCTGGAGGGGAAGCAGAAAGCTGGTGATATGATATGTGTCATACGCTTTTTGCATGGCCTGGTCCCACTGAGTCCAGTCAATGCGCACGGATAAATCGTCGAGGATCGGCTGGTTGCCGGGTTTGACATCGGGCCAGGTCACTTGGAATGGGTCCAGAGGCGCGGGCTGATAGGGCGTGATATGATGATCCGACAATGCCTGCAGATAGAGGTCCAGCACCTTGCGTTGGTCCTGCTCAGCGATCGCGCCGTGGTATTGAAAAGCGCGCTCCACATTGCAGCCCAGGGCAGAGGTGCAGGTCATTCGGTCCGGAAGAGTGAAACGATACACGCGTACCGAAAGGGGGATCGATGTGCGATAGTCGCGGCCGGCGAGCTGAATCATCCCTTTGTACAGGCCGGGCGCAGTGTTCACGGTTGTCTTGACCCGCACCCAGAACGGCTGGTTTTCGTTAGCGGCCAGGGTCAGTGGCGCGGTCACCGGCGGAAGCGGATCGGGCCACAGGGCCGCCACGCCACTGGGGTCTGTGGGCAGGGTCACCGGCACATAGGCCACCTGGAGAATCTGCACGCTTTCAGGCGCCAGCACATCGCCCGTTTGATTCTGCAGCTTGCCGACGGTGAGAGTGAAATCGCTGATCGGGCGGGACGGATGCATGATCAGCTGCACAGCCTCCGTTTCATTGCGCGCTAATTCGACATGCAGCTCCTTTGCTTTTTTGGCCGGCAGCTCCCGGCTTTTGGGAATCTTCCATCCGGACGATGCGCACCAAACGCCTGATCCGTCCAGCATTTCACCATAGTCGTTGTTGTAATAGTCTGCAATTTCTGTGGGAACCGTGAGCGTCGCCGCCGGGCTCTCCAGCACCAAGTCGCGAGTGCCGGAGCCGGTGGGGCTGTTGATCGCTGTGCCGAGTTTGCCGCGGGCTAATTCTTTGCCGTTATCGAGCACGCGCAGATCCTCGGACAGCTCCCTGCCCTGTTTCATCACCCTGAGCGTAAGGCCCTTTCGAGCCTGCGAAGGATCAAAAAGGCCGGGACAGTCCACAGTCATCTCGACGCCCGCCTCCGCTCGCGGCACTGCAAAATAGCGCGTATCGCCGGCGCCGTACAAGGGCTCGCCGTCAAGCACCGCTTCCAACCGATAGCCGCTCAGGACGATGGCGGCGTCCGGCTGAGTGCCGGCGCTCATTCGGACGCAAAGGCTTTTTGCAGGAAACAGCGAATCCGGCAGAACCACCGCTTGCTTCTGCCCCTGTTCGACATATCCGAGAGAGATCCATCGGCGGTTGTCTTTGCAAACCTCGACCAGCAGATCGCCGCTCCCCTGATGGGTTGTCCACAAATAGAGGCGGGCGGATTGAATCGCATGTTCGGCGATGGCATGCTCAAATTCCAGGCTGCCGTTGTCGGCAAAAATGCAGCGGTCGTTGTCGAAACGGCCGTCAAAATGGAGCAGGGGACGGAAATAAATGGTATGGTGTTCAGCCATGGGCGGTGCGAAATTGTAGCGATCGCCGACGATGCGTTCTCCCAGTCCCAATTCGACCGTTCCGTACCGTCGGTGAGCCGCCTGAGCCGGGGCCAGCTGCACGGCGTCAAAGCTGAAGCGGTCCTTGGACTCGAATTGCCCAAAGCGCAACTGCTGAACTTTGCTGCTTTGGGGCATTAAAACCACCAGCCGGTACGGCTGCCATTTGTTCGTCAGGTCCTTGAGATTCACATTGAACAGGTTGGTTCCGGACAAAGCGTGTCCTTCGGGCGAGGAGAGATCGCGGCGGCTGTGAAAGGAGAGGATGTAGGCCTTGCCCGGCTCTACGTCCAGAGCCGACGAATGCCACCAGCTGGAGCTGCCTTTGCCGCCATCGCCGGTGATCCATAATGAGCGGGAACCATGATAGGGCCGGCTTTTACCGGCGCCGCCCTGTGCACCGGAAAGGGTCCAGCCTTCCACCGCAGCGCCGTCGCCGGTCTCAAACGAAGGATTGTTTATGGCAACCATCTGAGCGAAAAGAGTCAGCGGAACCAGAAGAGTGGAAAGCAGCAGCGAGACATGACTTTTCATTAGTGTCTCCATGGGTGAGATGATGGATCGAGCGGAAGAGAGAGGCCTTTCAGCCGTCACAGCTGTTTATGTGTTTCGGGTAGTGTAGAACAGATAAAAGTAAATATGACAACATTTTTTCTTTTATCAAATTCTTTTTTCGTTTGAGCCGTTGCAGACAATCAGCGACCGGTCGGCGTGTAATCCGCACGGTGTGAATCATGCTGGTTGACGGCAGACTGCTTGATAGGACCGGCAGGCGATCGCCCTGTGTCTCACGGCATCGCAGAACAGAAGCTCAAGTCGGGCTATCAGGCTTGCACGCCTTCGTCGGCAAATAATATTATGCTATATGTGAGTAAAAACCTTGATTCCATGTTCAGAAAGCCATACCTTTTATACTATGGACAGGTGGCCTATCCCCCTTTTGACTTTGCCCGCGCCAAACACAGGGGGTGCTGAGAGCGGTTCACCGGTTCAGGAACAGGCGCAAAACCGATGTTGGCAGAAAAGAAAGGGATCCTTCCATGAAAAAAAGACTTGTTTTGGTTCTTGCACTATCTTGTCTGGCTCTGGTCAGTTGCGCCGAGATGGCGGCGATCCTTCCGGAACTCGCCACGGCCGTGTCGAGTGGCGGTCTCACGACGGAAGAGATCATCGCCGGATTAAAGGAAGCGTTGGTGGTCGGAGCGCTCAACTCTACGGGTCTGGCCTCGAAAACAGACGGCTTCAATCTGAACAGCGCGATAAAAATTCCCTTTCCCCTGGAAGCGATCAAGATGAAGAACACGCTGGAGAAGGCCGGCTTTTCCAGTCTGGTGACGGATTTTGAAAAATCGCTCAACCGAGCGGCGGAAGAGGCGTCGAAAAAAGCGCTGCCTATCTTTAAGAACGCCATCACCAGCATGACCATTACCGATGCTGCGAACATTCTCAGCGGAGCGGACAGCGCGGCCACGTTCTATCTCAAGACCAAGACTTCCGCCGCTCTGTTTGCCGAGTTTACGCCGGTAGTACAGAACGCCCTGAACACGGTCGATGTGACCAAACACTGGAAACCTCTCGCTTCGGCCTACAACCAGGTGTCGGTGCTCACCGGCGCCAAGGCGGTGAATCCCGACCTGGACGCGTATGTCACGCAAAGAGCGCTGGATGGGCTGTTCTATCTGATCGGCCAGGAGGAGAAAAAGATCCGTCAGGATCCGGCGGCGCGGGTGACCGAGCTGCTGAAAAAAGTGTTCGGCTCGCAGAGCTGAGGCGCCGGCTTGCCGCAGACAGCGCCGGGCCAGGAGGAAAAAATACTCATTGCATGACAGTGAAATAATGTCTAATTTTACCCGTTTTTAACGACCCCATTTACTTTTTGTGAAAGACACCAGCCATGAAAAAGTGCCTCCTCGTCTCAGCCCTGTTTTTTGCTCTTCTGTCAGCGACAATGGCCGCACCGGTTGAAGCCGACTCTGCGGAAGCCGAACCCCAATGGAGCGGCGGTGTGGAACTGACCGGCACCAACAACTATCTCTGGCGCGGAATGACCGTCAATGAGGCGGCGATCCTGCAACCCACCGCCTGGTTGACGCACCGCGGGGTTACCCTCTCACTGTGGAGCAGTTGGACGCTGAGCGAACCCAAGGACGACATCAAACGGCATGAAATGGATGCCGCGATCACCTATGAATTCGAACTGGCGAAATTGGCGGTTGAAACCTATTTTAACTATTATCACTACCTCGATCAACCGGATGCGCCGAACACCGGAGAGGTGGCCTGCATCGTCGGCTACCCGCTGGGCATCGTCACGCTCAAAGCCGGTGTGATGTGCGACGTTATGGAATACGCGGGCGCGGTCTACACGGAGCAGGGCATAGAGGTGGAAAAAGAGCTCAACGATCGTTTTACCCTCTTTGGCGGCCTGGGTCTGGGCTCTGCGTTCAAAAAATTCAACGAGGCTTATTTTGAACTGCCCCAGTCGACGACCAGCCTGCTCTCTCTGGAAGGCCGGCTGACCTATACAGCGGCGAACGGCATGTATCTGCAGCCTTATTTTCAGTACAACAAGACCCTCAACAACGAGCTGAAGGATTATCTGAAAAAGCATGCCAGCGGTTTTGGTCTGCTGGTGGGCAAAGAGTTCTAACGGTTCTATCGCATTCCACCGGCTGCCGCACCACCACTCGATGTCCTGCGGTCTTTTGTTCGTTCACGGGGGATGGAGCATTATTTACAGCACGCGTCCTTGATGAGGGCCGTAGCTATATTCGAGTACCTCGCCCAGGTATTCATGGAGGAATAGGCAAAAGAATGGTCGAGTTTCTAGAGATTGAGAATGTATCTAAAAGCTTCGGCAGCCTTTGCGCAGTGGATAAGGTTTCTCTGTCCATCCGTCGAGGAGAATTTTTTTCCCTGCTCGGCCCCAGCGGATGCGGAAAAACCACTCTGCTGCGCATGCTGGCCGGCTTTGAGAGGCCGGACAGTGGCCGTATTCTCCTCGATGGCCAGGACATCACCAGTCTTCCCCCCAACAAACGCAAGGTCAATACCATCTTTCAAAGTTACGCTCTTTTCCCTCATTTAACGGTGCGACAGAATATCGCCTTTGGCCTGCAGGTGCAAAAGGTACCCAAGGCCGAGATCGATGAGCAGGTGGACAAGATGCTTGCGCTGGTTCAGCTGGAGGCGGAGGCGCTTAAAAAGCCGGCCCTGATCAGCGGAGGTCAGAAACAGCGCGTGGCCGTAGCGCGCGCGTTGATCATGAAACCCCAGGTGCTGTTGCTGGATGAGCCCTTGGCCGCTCTGGACCTCAAGTTGCGGCAAAAGATGCTGCTGGAGCTCGACATCATCCACGATGAGGTCGGCATCACCTTTGTCTATGTTACGCACGATCAGGGGGAAGCCATGAGCCTGAGCGACCGCATCGCGGTGATGAACCGCGGCAAGACGGAACAGGTCGGCACGCCCACCGAGATCTATGAAGCGCCGCGCAGCAGTTTTGTCGCCGCGTTCATCGGCGACACCAACTTTTTTGAGGGCGAAGCCAGGGAACTGGTGGATAAAGAGTACAGCCGCCTCAAGATCGAGGGATTTCCTGATCTGGTCTGTTTCAATGACAAGAACATCTCAGCCGGCAATCCGGTCTATCTGAGCATTCGGCCGGAAAAGTTCGGCATCGGTCGCGCCAAACCCTCGCTGGGCGCCAAACACAATATCGTGCCCGGACGCGTGGAGGATGTGATCTATCTCGGCGGCATGACCAAGTACTGGGTGCGCGTCGACGAATACAAAATCGCCATCAATCAACAGCATAACCGTTTTTATTTGGATGAAGAGCCGATTCGCTGGAACGACGACGTCTGGATCTGGTGGCACGCGGATGACGGCTTTATGCTCGAGCGCTACAGCGAGGCGGATGAGAACTTGATGAGCCTGCCTCCGGAAACCCTGGGAGAGGAAGGAGCGGAACCATGACCAGGCGGCGCCGGATCTATGAGTGGTTTGTCACTGCGCCGAGCTTTGTCTGGCTGTCTCTGCTTTTTGTCATTCCGACGCTGGTGGTGTTTGCCATCCTTTTCAAGCCCGCAGATCCTTACGGCGGCATCGGATCAGGATGGACGCTGGAGACGCTTCGCAGCCTGGGCAATCCCAACTATCCGGCGATCATCTGGCGCACGCTTTGGCTCAGCGTGCTCACCACGGTTCTCTGCCTGCTGTTGGCCTTGCCGACCGGCTATTACATGGCCCGGGTCGATAAAAAATGGCACAACATGCTTTTACTGATGATCATCACGCCCTTTATGACCAGCTTTCTAGTGCGCATTTTCGCCTGGAAAACATTGCTCCATCCCGAGGGCCTGATCAAGCAGGGGCTGGTTTTCTTGGGTTTGATCTCGCCGGAGGCCACGCTGCTCTACACCCCCGAGGCGGTGCTGCTGGTGATGGTTTACACCGAGCTGCCCTTCGCCATTCTGCCGATCTTTACGGCAGCGGAAAAATTCGATTTTCATCTGGTGGAAGCGGCGCGCGATCTCGGCGCCGGACCGCTGACCGCCTTTTTCAAGGTCTTTGTGCCGGGCATCAGCCGCGCCATCGCCACAGCGGTTCTGGTGGTGCTGATCCCGGCTTTGGGCTCCTATGTGATCCCGGATGTGGTCGGTGGTCCCAACAGCGAGATGATCGGCAACAAGATCGCCCAGCGCGCTTTTTCTGATCGCAATCTGCCCCATGCCAGCGGCCTGGCGGCGATTTTAACCCTCACCGTGTTGATCCCCATGATCGTCTCTTTGTTCCTGCAAACCCGGGAGGATCAGAAGCAGGCGCCCATCCTTCAGGAGAAGGCATGAAACAGAGCCGGCTGCCTTTATGCGTGACCATCGGCGTGTTGGTCTTTTTCTACCTGCCGATCATGGTGCTGGTAGCGAATTCATTCAACGCCTCAACCTATGGCGGCCATTGGGGGGGCTTTTCCCTGCGCTGGTACATAAAACTGATGGGGCAGCGGGATATCCTGCTGGCGTTGGAGAACACCGTCATTATCGCGATCACCGCGACGCTGGCCTCCTGCATTCTCGGGACCACGGCGGCCTTTGCTCTGCACTATTACAAATCCGCGCTGCAGCGCTATCATTTTGTTCTGATCTATACACCGCTGGTGGTGCCGGAGATTCTGATGGGCATGAGCCTGCTGCTCGCCTTTGTCGCGGTCGGCGTGCGCCTCGGGCTGTTCACTATTTTTCTCGCCCATGTCACTTTTTGCGTCAGCTATGTCGCCATGGTCGTACTGGCGCGGCTGCAGGACTTTGACATGGCGGTCATTGAAGCGGCTCAGGATCTGGGCGCCAACTGGTGGGTGACCACCTGGCGCGTGCTGGCGCCGATGCTGGCGCCGGGCATCGCCTCCGGCGCCTTGCTGGCGCTGACGCTTTCGGTCGATGATTTTGTCATCTCCTTTTTTGTCGCCGGACCGGGGTCCACGACTTTGCCGATCCGCATCTACAGCATGATCAAATTCGGCTCACCGGCTGTGCTCAATGCGCTTTCGACCCTCCTGCTCGCCGTCACATTTATTCTGGTTTGGACGAGTCAGAGACTCACAACCAAAAAGGAACAAGCAAAATGAAAAAAGGAACCCTTCTTTTCGCCATCGCGCTTCTGGTGGCCTGCCTGTCGATGCTGTCGGGCTGCCATTCTAAAAGCGCCGACCTGCACATCTACACTTGGGCAGACTATATCAAGCCGGAGCTGATGCAGCAGTTTGAGCAGGAGAACAAATGCAAGATCATCATTGACACTTTTGACAGCAATGAGGGGATGTACGCTAAACTCAAGGCCGGCGCAACCGGCTATGACCTCATCACCCCCAGCTCCTACATGGCCAAGATCATGAACGATCAGGGAATGCTGCTTCCCCTGGATCATGCCAAACTCCCCAACCTCCTTCATATCGATTCAGAGTACCTCCAGATCGCCATAGATCCGGAGATGAAATACAGCGTTCCCTATATGGTCAGCTACACCGGGTTCGGTTATCTTCAGGATGCGGTTACGGATGTCGCGCCCAGTTGGAAAATGCTGGAGCGGCTGGAACTGAAAGGCCGTATGACCATGCTCAACGATATGCGCGAGACCATCGGTGCTGCGCTCAAATCCCTCGGCTACAGCCTCAACACCGTGAACGACGACGAGCTGTCAGCGGCCAAGGCGGTGGTCATAGGCTGGAAAAAGAACCTGGCCAAGTTTGAAAACGAACAATACAAGACCGGACTGGCGTCCGGTGAATTCCTGCTGGTTCATGGCTACAGCGGCGATATTCTCAAGGTCCAGGAGGATAACGAACAAGTGGCCTTTCTGATCCCCAAAGAGGGTTTCTCCTTAGCCTGCGACGATCTGGTCATCCCCAAGGCCGCCGGGCAGGTGGATCTGGCTCTGAAATTCATCAACTTTATTCATACGCCCAGCGTGGCGGCCGCCAACACCGAGTATATCACCTATCTTTGCCCCAACCGGGCGAGCTACGATCTGCTCAGCGAAGAGACCAAATCCAATTCGGGTATTTTCCCGGACGCGGCCACTCGCAGCAAGGGTGAAGTGATCCAGGACCTGGGCGAATCCAACGCCAAGTACACTAAAATCTGGGATGAAATCAAGGCGGCGGGAGACTGATCCGGCGCTTTTAGCAGACGTTAATTCTTGGTGTTTTTCCTTTTTTTTATATATATTGCATTTATTCGCCTGATCTTTAATCAACCGGATGGTCCATTGGTGCCGGTGGAAGTGTTGCGGTGAAGAATCTATCCGTTATTATCCCAACTTTTAATCGCGCTGATATCCTGCCCCAGATTATGCGGCCGCTGGTGGAAGACCGGGAGCATATTTTGGAGATCATCATCGCCGACGATGGTTCAACCGACCGAACGGTAGAAATCGCCGGCGCCCTGGGAGCGCGCGTCATTCCGCTGCAAAGAAACCAGAATGCCAATCTCTGCCGCAATCAGGGCGCCCTTGCCGCCACCGGCGATATTCTGCTCTTTCTCGACAGCGATGTGGTGCTGACGCCGGCCAGTCTGCCCTATCTGCACGCCTGTTTTGAGAATCCGGCAGTGGACGGTGTGGTCGGCGTGTACTCTGCTCATCACCCCCACGGCAACTTGGTGAGCCAGTATAAAAATTTATGGATCCGCTATTCGTTCTTAAAAAGCCAATCCCGAGCCGATTGGATTTTCGGCGCGGTTTCCGCGATACGGCGGAAGGCGTTTTTAAAAGTGAACGGTTTCAATGAAGCCTATCAGCCGCATAACGCCGACGATCTGGATCTCGGCAAGCGGCTCGTCGAGTCCTCGTTTTCCATTGTGCTGGATCCGAACTTGAGCGTCGAACACCTCAAGCGGCACACGCTGAAATCCCTGCTGCGCAACGATTTCGTCCGCAGCCGTTGGTTTGTTTTTCTTGCAGATTTTTTCCAGGAATTGTCCAGTTCCTGGAAAACCGGCGTTTTTAACGTTTATCCCGGTTTTATTCTGGCCACCGCTCTGGCCCCGGTTCTGTCCTTGCTGCTCTGTCTTTCCTTCCTGTGGAGACCTCTGCTCTGGGC
>CAZKQR010000145.1:0-3518 GCA_964554965.1 uncultured Cytophagia bacterium
GAGATAGGCATAATTTCCCTGCACCGCAACTTTGAATACGGTAATGTCCTTTATCCTAGCAACCTGTTGCAAGCGCGCCGGATCGGAAATATCCAGGATAAACAAACCCGCCTCAGTGGCCGCTACATAGGCATGCTTGCCGGAGATGGCGATGTTGCGGATATAGCCGGACGCGGTGAATTGAGAAATCTGGGCAAAGGTGCGGGTGTGAAAGACCGACAGGAATCCGCCATGGCCAAGGAAGATGGCGCTGTCCTGTACGCTGATGGCTGATGCCTCGCCGTTGGGCCATTGGCCGGTCAGCTCGATCTCTGCCGCTTCTGTTGTGACGACCGCTGTGAAAAATGAGACCAACACGAAAATTGTAAAGAACCGAACAAGCCTTTTGGCATAGGTGAACATAGCGTCTTCTTGCCCCTGTTTCTAGTCAGACCTTTCAAACGCGACCAAACGCTGGTTCAACAGCAGCATTCGTGTGATTTTTTTAACGCACTGACGGTTAAAGCGCGGCAATACAAACCGGTTTAATGTATTTACGCCCCAGGTCAGGTGGGCCTCACCTGCGGCTGGTTGGTCAACTGATAACTGATGGGAAATTTGACTGATAAAAAATTTGATTTTGCTGCAGTCCTTTACATCGAGGAGATCATCCCCTGTCAAGCGCAGAACACCCGCCCTTTATCCTGTTTCAGAGCGCAAAGCCGTATCCGGCATCCTCACTGCTTCTAACTCTTATTTGCCGATAAATTAGCCAACCGGAATCTGTTAATCAAGCAATATTTTTTTCATTACAGATCCCAGAGACCGGCCACCCGAGTTAACTACTTTTTTTCTGAACTCATAACGAATTCAAGAGTGCCCCCATCAATGATCTCCTGATGGGTGATATAGGTCCGGTCCAGTTCCTTGCCGTTAAGCA
Organism: uncultured Cytophagia bacterium; assembly: GCA_964554965.1. GTDB lineage: Bacteria > Zhuqueibacterota > Zhuqueibacteria > Residuimicrobiales > Residuimicrobiaceae > Anaerohabitans. The sequence continues at coordinate 920 of CAZKQR010000145.1, forward strand.
TGACCTTGCTGACATATTTATTGGCCACCGAGGCTTCCGGAGCTTTCACCGTGAAATAGTTCGCCGGGCCGACTTTAATTTTTGCGGCCTTAACCAATGGAGATCCAAACTGGTATTTCAGGTCGGCGGGGTTAACAGGATAAAAACCCAGCGCGCTGAACACATACCATGCGGACATCTGTCCGCAATCTTCATTGCCGCACAAGCCGTCGGGCGAATTGGTGTACAGGGTGGTCTGTATCTCACGGTTCAGTTCCTGTGTTCTCCATGGCCTGCCTGCATAGTTAAACAGAAAACTCGTATGATGTCCGGGCTCGTTGTCATGAGCGTACGCTCCGATCAATCCGGTAATGTCGGATGAGGCCTCCTTCCCCTTGACCCCTTCTTTGACCAGAAAGAGTTGCTCCAGTTTATTCGCAAAAGGCTCTTTGCCGCCGAGCAGTTCAATGAGCCCTTCAACATTCTGTGGAACCAACCAAGGATATTGCCAGGCATTTCCTTCAATGTAATCGCTTCCATCCTGCTTTGAGAAAGCGGGATCGAAGGGGGTGGTCCATTCACCGTTGGTCAGTTTACCGCGCAGGAAACCTGTTTCCGGATCAGAATAGTTCCTGAAATTTTCCGAACGTTTTCTGATCAGGATCATCCACGGTGATCCTGATCTTCGCCAATTCCTCTTCCCAGGCCTCGGAGGCTTGCCTTCTTGTTTTGTCAAAATCCCATCCCGGCAAGGACGAATCGAGATTGGCCAGTGCATTTTCAATACTGACCGAAGATATCCCGACTTTGACAAGCACTTTTTTTTCGCTGAGCTTGAAATACCCTACGGTTTTTTCTTTGCCTCCTACCGTACTTATTTCCGAAAAGGTTACCGGTTCAGAGAATCTGGCGGCAAAGTACACATGCTGATCGGCCGCCCATCCTTTTGAAAGCCGTGTCCCTGTAATAAGCGATGGATCAACCACCGTTAAAGATGTTTGAGAAGGAGCGTCCCAGTTGATCGCAAAGCCAAGATTGATGATCAACCCCGGTTCGGCGGTCTCTGGAAAAGTATACCTGTGGAAGCCGGCTCTTTCAGTAACCGTGAACTCGGCCTGAATGCCGCTTTTCATCTTAACCGAATAAAACCCAGGCTCAGCCGCCTCTTCACTGTGGTTATATTTCTCTGCATATCTTGCAACAAACTCTGCATTTTTCTCCTCCGGCTTGAATGTAACCGGTGAAGCAACCGGCAGAAAAGAGATATCTGCCAGGTCGCCAATGCCTGTTCCGCCGAGATGCAGATGGCTGAAGCCTGCAATGAGCGAATCGGAATAGTGATATCCCGAGCACCAGTCCCATCCCTGTGTGCCATTGTCGGGGCTCAACTGTATCTGCCCGAAAGGCCATACCGCACCGGGAAAGGTGTGTCCGTGATAATCTGTCCCGATAAAAGGATTGACAAAGCCCGTAAGTCTCTCTTCCATTGCGGCTTTCTGTGTGCCCGGACCGGCGCACGTTACCAGTAAGAGGAAGACTGCGGGGAGCATAATCTTTTTGAGCTTTTTAAAACCTTTCTGCGATCATTCCCGCGCCTGATTTTCCATACCCACTCTCTCGAGCTCGGCCACAGAAGCATGCCCACGAAATCACTCGCCTTCACTGCGTTGCAGAAGCGAGAGCCATTTATCAGCCAGCGGCGCCCAGGTGGCCTGCTCCTCGCAGACGAACAGCCAGCAGCGCTCGCCTCCTGCTTCGGGCAGCGCGGCACAGTGTTTGAAGGTCAACGGACCCCAACTCCCTTCGTGCCGATCCAGATCAGCGGCCGACAAGCCTCCGGGATACACGCCGATCCACAAAGCGCGTTGGCCGTCGCTCAATCGCATCCAACCCTGCCGGAACGCCCAGGCCAGATTGGTTCCACCGTGCCAGCAGGTCTGCACTTTTGCCGGCCGTTGAAGATGATCTATTCGGTCGCGCACAATGACGGCTGGACCGGCGTTCGGCAGCAGGCATACCTCGCGCACCACTCGAGCGTCCCGCGGCAGTCCTTCATAGCACGCCGTCAGATCGATCACTGCGCGCTGCGACCCATCCGCAGCCCGGTTCAGTGCGATCAGCCGCGGCAGCCGTCGCGTCTGGTTAATCCCTGCGATCACCGGCGCGTTGTGCGCCTCCGGGCCCATGGAAAAAGCCAATTCACTGCCCGGCCGGTACTGCTGGTAGCCCGGATCGGTGATCCAAAACCTGCTTTGCCATCCCAGCACCAGTTGACCGGCGTCGTTGTGCAAATGGCCGGTCCCGTTTCTCGCCAGACCGATGACAGCCAGGATGTCCGAGCAGTCCCAACCGGTCCGTAGAACGGCAGCGTGGGGCAGCTCAAGCGGCTCTGGGGATGGAATCGGAGTCTGGTCCTGAAAGGCCGGCGCGTTTTCCAGCGCTTCAACCAAAAAGGCAGCGGGCACAGCCTGCACCGGCAGCCGGCGTAAAAACCAATCCGCATCCAGGTTTTTTTGCCATAGCGCCAGCCGCAACCAAGCAGTGGTCCAAAACGGCATCTCCGGCTCCACGTCGCCCAAAGGCGCTTGCGCATCCAGACGGCCGGGAAGCAGCAGATACT
>CAZKQR010000145.1:3618-9808 GCA_964554965.1 uncultured Cytophagia bacterium
TCCACGTCGCCCAAAGGCGCTTGCGCATCCAGACGGCCGGGAAGCAGCAGATACTGCCAGCTTTTGCTCACACTCTCTATCGCTGCCGCTCCCCCTTTGAGCAGCTCATCGCGATCGCCGGCGCCGGCCAACCACTCTGTATAGCTGTCGAGGAAATAGCCGTCGTACGTGGTCCCTTCCGTGTAGCGGGCCTCGCTGGTGCGAAGCCGATACCACAAGCGCAACGCTTCGCCGGCTCGAGCGTGAATTTTTTGCTCATTGGGGTTATTGAGAACGCGGGCCAATTGCGCGGTCCGGGCCAGTCCGATCATGCGCACATTCTGCAGATCAGCGACTGTGAGCGGCCGGTCTGTGCCATACTCTTTTTGAAACCACGGCCAGGCTTCCTGGCTGAAGAGCTTTTCCGCCGCTCTGTGGCTACGCCGGTATTTTTCTTGGTCCCAGCCCTCGGCCTGCGCCAACGCTTGCGACAAGCAGGCGGTGATATGGGCGGTCGACAGAGAGAATCCGCCGGCTGTCTCGCAATACTGATCCCAGCCCTCCAGCGCCGCCAGTTCGCTCTGCAAGAGCTCGCCGGCCTGACGATCATCGAACCGCCGCCACGCGACATGCAGCAGCCGCCAGCGCTCCTCCAGGGACCAGCTGAGCCAGGTGTACCAGGGATAAGTAATCCCCCGGATGCCGACCGGCAGGTCTTGCATTGTCGGCGACTGCTGCAGCGGCAACGGATAGGCGAGCGGTATGCCGATGCGGTAATATGGCACATGCAGCTCACGCCGCTCCTTTTCAACCTTCAGCCGGATGCGGAGCTCTTGCTCAATTTCTTTCAGACGCCAGGGCTCGAGTCCGGACGAAAGCGGCCGCATCAGCTCCGGCGCTGATGGATTGGAAACCGGATTGACCACCGTTGCGGGTGAGTGCTCGCCGGGGTCCCCTTTGCGGCAGCCCAGTTGCATGGCAACAACCAGACAGATCAACAGCGCACGTCCTGCGCTGAAGCGGTTCGCCGTCCCTGTTCTTTTTCGCTGCATCTTACCCTATTCAGATTATCCGTATACCAAAACGTGTCGATTCAGCAGCGGCGAATGCCATGCTGCCGGCAGCATTCAGCAGCCGGGCCAATGATAGTCTGGGCAAAGATAGACTCTCACAGACCCCACTGTTTATTCGGCTGAGGTCCCATTTCAAAAATCAGCTCGCCGCCGTGGACGATCGCCTCGTGGGTGATCGATGACTGGTTATAGGCGCGGCCGTTCAGCGTCGCGGATTGAATATAAATATTTTTCGCGTTCAACCGGTTCGCACGAATGGTGAACTGACGACCGGGATAAAATTTTTCGTCCAAGCGGATCGATACGCGGTCAAAGACCGGCGCCGTCAGCTGATAGACCGGTGATCCGGGACAGACGGGAAAAAGCCCCATGGCGCTGAGGACGTACCAGGCGGCCATACAGCCGTAATCGTCATCCATTTCGAGCAGATATCCATCCGGCGTAGCTTTGTAGATGCGGTCGTAAATGGGCGTCTGGAAAAACTCGTGCGTCCCATAGCGATGGGTCGTGGGTTCGGTGAGCAGAGAGCGGACCCATTTTTGCGTCAACCAGGGGGCGCCGGCCATGTTGAATAAAAAGGGCGCATGGATATCGGGCTGGTTGCCGGCCTGATAGAGATGGTTGCTGAAAAAATAGTCCAGATCGCGGACGAACCGCTCTTTCCCGCCCATCATTTCGATCATGCCGGGCACATCATGGGGCACGAACCATCGCCACTGCCAGGGAGATCCTTCGTACATATATTTCTCCCGGTTGACGGCTGGATCGTCGGGAAAATCGAGCCAGGATCCGTCCGCCGCGCGCGCGCGCAAAAATCCGATGCGGGAATCCCAGGTGTTGCGGTAATACCCGGCGCGACGCATAAAGTAATCATACTCCGCGGTGCGACCGGCTTTGGCCGCCATTCGCGCCACACACCAGCTGTCGTAGGCGTATTCAAAGGTCTGATCCGGCCGCGCCGGGATATAGCCGATCCGGTCGTACTCTTGCGGCATCTGCGTCATCGTTTCGCTGCGCATGCCCTGATAGGTGCTCTCGATATCCTCGTGAACAATTCCTTTTTCATAGGCATCGAGCACCACCGTGAGCATGTGTTCATGCCGGCAGGTGAGAAAAGGGCTAAAACCGTCCTTGCCGCTCACATAAAACCCTCCCACATGGGGCTCATGTTTGGGATTGGTGTAAGTCCAGTAATCCGCACAGTGCCGGTAGAGATGCTGAATCGAAAGGACCACGTTTTTAAACGTAGCCGGATCCACCAGACTCATCAACGGAAACTTGGTGCGGTAATCGTCCCAAAAGGCGTAATTGTCATGAAAGAGGAATCCTTCTGCCTGGTGCACTTGGTGATCGAAGCCCATGTATGTGCCGTTCACGTCGGTGATGTTGGACGGCTGCTGGCACGAGTGATACAACGCCGTATAAAAGATCTTTTTGTATTCCTCATCGCCGTCGACCTCCACTCTGTCAAGGATTTTGCTCCAGCTCTCCCTGGCGGCCTGGGCTGTGGCCGTGAAATTCCAATCCGGAATTTCACTCTGCAGATTGAGCCGAGCCTGCTCCTCGCTGATCACGGAAAATCCGATCTTGAGCAAAAGGGGCTCTCCGGCAGAAGTGTGAAAATCGAATAGAACGCCGGCGCGCGGCGCCTCGCATTGCCGTAGCCCCGAATGTAGAACCGTGTCCCAGGTGGCAAAGCGCAGAAAAGGTTTATTGAAACCAGCCCAGAAATGGATGGTGCTGGAATAGGTTTCGATGGCGCCGGAAAAGGCATCGTCGCCGGCCACCGTGATGCGCGAGCGCCGGACAAACGCGCTGCTGCCCGGATCGAATAAAACATGCGCGTCATCGCTCTTGGGGAATCGATAACGATGAAAACCGCAGTGCGTCGTGGCGGTCAAGGCGGCCTCTATCTCCTCCTCCACCAGGGTAACCTGGTACAATCCGGCTGTGGCCTTTTCGCTGCACTTGGAAATAGCAGCGATCGTTTTACTGCGATCGATCTCCGGCCGGCCTACCGTGGGCAGAACAGAGGCGATCCATCCCCGGTCATACACCTGGGTGCCGCCGCTGCTCTCCTTGCGAAGATGGCTAAAGCCCCGGATCAGCGTGTCGGCGTAATTATAACCAGAATGGGCCCAATGACCGCTGCCGGTCAGACTGCTGGGATAGGTGTCAGGCCCTAATTTGACCATACCGAACGGGACGACCGCTCCGGGGAACAGGTGGCCGTGATCGCCCAATGTGCAGATAAAAGGATCTACATAGTCGACGCTCTTCTTCTGCTCCAGCCGGCGGCACCCGAGTGCAACCGCCAACACACAGCTCACCCCCAGCAACAGATATGGGTATCTTTTCATCAACCTTCCTTTGTCTCAGAGATCGGTTCGATGCGGATAAAGGATTTTCATTCCATCACGATATCTTTGACGCCGATTTCACCCTTTTTCAGCGGCAGGGAGATGAGTTTCCCGCCCGGCGGCCAATGGCGATGATAGCCGGCGTCGCCGGTGACATGGCCGTACACCAGCAGAATGCCGCCATGGTACTTGCCCCAATAGTTGTTATCGTGATCATGGCCGCAAAAACAGGCCTGCACATTGCCCTGGTCGAGAAAGGCCTGATACACCGAGCCGTCGTCCTCTTCCAAACAGACGGTTTCATGAAACTCCCCGGACTTGACCAGTGTTGAGTCCTGCCAGAGATCATGGTATTGTTTGAGCGGAATGTGAAAGAAAACAACGGCCGGCACGATGGTCTTGTACTCCGCCCGGCTTTTCAGCGACTGCGCACGAAACCACGCCAGCTGGTTTTTCTTGATCGACTTGTTGCCAAGTTCCGATCCGCTGTCAAACGCATACATCTGCCAGACCGGGATCAACGCTTTACCGACGAACACATCGATGCGGTAATCACACTTGAATTGTCCGGTATCTGGATTGTGCGAGCCCATCATCCCCCATTCGGACTCGGAAAAAATCCTCCGGATCGGCTCTCGGCCCTGGCCGCCCTCGGGATCATGGTTGCCGAAAGTAAAAAACCAGGGGATTCGCAATCGATCAAAATAAACACGGGCAAAGCCCGACAACGCTTCGCTGTCTGTTTTTTGTCCGTGAAAGAGATCGCCGGTGACGGCGATGATGTCCGGCCGGCACAGCGTCACCAGCTGGTCGACACGCTCCATGGTGGTCCAGGTTTTTTCCCACGATCTAGAGATGCCTATGTGCAGATCGGTCACCTGCAGAATGCGGATGGAATCGGTCGTATCGGCGGACAAGCGCAAAGAAAAGTGATCCTCGGCGATTCTGGTTATGGTCACAGAGGCGTGGGCGAGTTCGATGGAGCAAAAAACCGCGATCGAAAAAAACAGCTGCTTGGTTTTCATTTTTCCTCATTCCATTTGATAAATTACGGATGCGCGCGACGGTGCTGGCGCCCTGCATAAGGCCCCCTTTCCGCGCGCTCATGCGCCGGCCCCGCGCAGTGTGGACCATCTGCCAAAGCCTTCCGGGGATGCCACTGCTGTGCCGCGCAGGCGAGGACGCAGGCCTCATTGGCTAAAAGATCACGCAAAAAACAATTAAAAGCAACTGTTTTGTTCTTTTGTACGGAGCAACAAGGGGTAATAACGCAGGAGGAGCGACCAGCGCGCATCGCCGAACGGCCGGGCGGCAAAGGCCGGCGCTCAATCGTGACGCAGCGCGGCCATTGGATTGATCCGGCTGGCGCGTGTGGCAGGATACCAGCCGGCCAGCAGACTGACCACCAAAGAGAAGAGAAGGGCGCCGGCAATGAGCCAGACGGGCAGATGAAAAAAGTCGATCGTCCCCCCTCCCGTTCCACCCTGATGGGCCACCCAGATATTGGCGATCCAATTCGCCAAGCGCGAAACCAACCAGCCCAACACCACGCCCAGGCCACCGCCCAAAAGACCGATCACGCCGGCTTCACAGAAAAAAATGGACTGGATCTGCCGCCCGCTGGCGCCGACCGCTTTCATCACACCGATCTCGCGCGTGCGTTCAAGAATCGACATCACCATCGTGTTGATGATGCCGAGGCTGGCCACAATCAGGGCGATGGCGCCCACTGCTCCGAGGGCCATGTCGATCATCAGAAATCCCCGCCTGATTTCTTCAAATTGATCAGCCAGGGCAAAGACCGAAAATTTTAATTCCTCCAGCCGCTTCCGCACAGGGCCCAGATCATCGAGTTTTTTAAGGCGCACATACAGGACATCATACCCCTCCGGCGCCTGACTGCGGCGCAACAAACTCCACATGCTGGTGAAGGCAAACCGCGGAATCCTTTTGCCCGTGGCCAAAGGCACAAGAATGCCGCCCTCTGTCTGCGGACTGCTGAACGCGTGCGGTTTCGGCCGGATGCCCGCGATCCGAAGCCGTGTGGCCTGCTCACTGAAAGGCAGCCGGCCGTTCCCGCTCATGCCCATGGTCTGCCCGAGATCCAAAACCGAAGTGATCACTTCTATCTCTGCCCCGAGCAGCGAATCCGCAGGCACATGCCGAAGGATGCGGCGGGTAAGCGCTGAATCCTTTTCTGCGGGTTCAAGAGTGAGATTGAGCTGGCGCAGCGTAGAGTAAGAGAGAATCGCCTCTTGCGCGGAATCGCTGGTGAAAAATGCGCCCCAGCCCATCTGATCATAGGGCTTGAATGCGCCCATGGCCGCCGGCAGGCAGCGCAGGTTGGTGTTGGTTTCGCGGCCGAGAAACCGGATCTTGACCGGAAAGGTGTTCTCGGGAAAGACGATCGCCACCTCGGGCATGGCGGCGATGAGCGCCACTGCGGAATCATCGAGCGCCCGCGTTTTCTGCTGCATTCCGTTCATCGCGCCGGCCAGATTGCCGGACATGGCCTCCTCGATTTTCATTTTAACCGGAAACACACGCAGGGTAGTGAAGAGATCGTTGGCGGTAAAGGCTTCAGTAACATTGCGCTGCAGACCGACGCCAAAGGAGACCATGGACACCAGGGCGCCGATGCCGATGATCACGCCGAGGGTAGTCAACAGCGTGCGCAGCTTGGTACGCCGGAGGTTTTCAAGACTGAAACGGAGTAAATCGAACAGGTTCATGCCATCCGCCGTAATTCTTGCTCCTGCACGATCTCGCCGTCCAGCA
>CAZKQR010000146.1:0-9752 GCA_964554965.1 uncultured Cytophagia bacterium
CGCTTACTAATAATCTCGAAAATTCCCTTGATTTTCAATATAGAAGGAGGACAACATAGAGAACAATTTTTTCCTTTTGTCTTTCCCGCAACCCTTTATTGCTACACTCCTCCTGCCATCGCAGAGGGCGAGGAATCTATCGACGCACAGAGCCTGGCCTTATCAGCGCGCTCGATTTAGAGTTATCCCTACATCAATCCCCGCTTTTTCAGCAGCGGTTCAATGCCCGGTTCGCGGCCGCGAAAGCGTTTATACAGGGTCATCGCCTCTTCGCTGCCGCCGGCGCCGAGGATGTGTTTACGAAAGGCGGTTGCATAAGTTTGATCAAAGAGGCTGCTCTCTTTAAAGGCCTGGAAAGCATCGGCGTCAAGCACCTCGGCCCAGATGTAGGCGTAATAGCCCGAGGAATAGCCGCCGGAAAAAATATGGCGGAAATAGGGGCTGCGGTAGCGTGAAGCGATCTCTGGAATCAGGCCGATGCGCGCCAGCGACTGCTCTTCAAAAAGGGTGGCGTCATGTTCGATGGGTTCCCGCAACGTGTGCCAGTCCATATCCAGATAAGAAGCGGCGAGATATTCGACCGTGGCAAAGCCCTGGTTGAAATGGCCTGATCCTTCGATTTTGGCGATCAGTTCGTCCGGCATGGCGGCGCCGCTTTGATAGTGTTTGGCATAGCTTCTGAGCACCTGAGGTTCAAATGCCCAGTTTTCCATGATCTGCGAGGGCAGTTCAACAAAATCGCGGGCCACCGATGTGCCGGCGATCAGGGGATAGGTGCAGTCGGAGAGCAGGCCGTGCAGGGCATGGCCGAATTCGTGGAACATGGTCTCGACCTCATCGAGACTGAGCAGCGCCGGCGTGTCGGCCGTGGGTTTGCTGAAATTGCCGACATTGACGATCACCGGCATCTGCCGGCCGCCGAGTTTCTGCTGGCCGCGGTATTCGCTCATCCAGGCGCCGCCGCGTTTGCTGGCGCGCGGAAAATAATCCACCAACAATACGCCGATGGGCCGGCCGTCCGCCTCTTTGACCTCAAAGGCGCGGACATCCGGATGATACACCGGGATATCCTTGCGCTCCGTGAAGGTGATGCCCCACAGCTTTTGCGCCACGCCAAAAACGCCGCTGCGCACGTTCTCCAGCTTGAAATAGGGCCGCAACGCTTCTTCGTCCAGAGCATACTTTTCTTTTTTCACTTTTTCCGCATAGTACCACCAATCCCAGGGCTGCAGCTGGAAACCGCCTTTTTCCCGGTCAATAATCGCTTGCATATCAGCGACCTCCTGGCGGCTGCGCTCCTTAGCCGGCCGCCACAGCTGATCCAGCAGGGCGTACACGTTTTCCGGCTTTTTCGCCATATTCTCTTCAAGCACATAATCTGCATGACTGGGATAGCCGAGCAGATTGGCTTTGCGTACGCGCAGCGCGGCAATTTTGCTCAAAATCTTTTTATTGTCATTTTCATTGTTTTGATCCCCGCGCTGAAGATAGGCCTCATAGATCTGCCGGCGCAACGGACGGTTCTCCGCGTATTGCAGAAAAGGAAAGATGCTGGGCGCCTGCAAGGTAAAAACCCATTTGCCGGCCTGGCCGCGTTCCACAGCCGCTTCGGCCGCTGCGGAGACCATGGCCGGCGGCAGGCCGGCCAGATCGCCGGGCTGGCTGATGACCAGGCTGTAATCATTGGTCTCCTTGAGCACATGGTCGCCGAACTTGAGCTCGAGCAGAGCCAGCTCCTGATTGATGGCGCGCAGCTGCTCCTGTTGCGCTTTCTCGAGATTGGCGCCGCCGCGGACAAACTCGCGATAGTACCGGGTAAGCACCATCTCTTGTTCCGCGGTCAGGCCAAGACTCGCCCTTTGCTCATAGACCGCCTTGATGCGCTGAAACAGCTTGGCGTTGAGGCGGATATCGTCGCCATGGCTGGAGCGCGGCGGCGACGCCTCTTCGGCGATCTTTTGCAGCGCATCGCTGGTCAGCGCCGAGGTCATGTTGTCGAACACATTGGTGACCCGAGTGAGCACGCGGCCGGAGAGTTCGAGCGCATCAATGGTGTTGGCAAAGGTCGGGGGCTGCGGATGGTCCGCGATGGCGGCGATCTCCTGCTGGTGCAGACGAATGCCCTCCTTAATGGCTGGCAGATAATGCTCGTTTTTGATTTTGCTAAAGGGCGGAACGCCAAAGGGGGTCTTGAACTCTTTGAGCAGAGGATTTTCCTCTGCCACCGCCATGTTCAGGTTCACACAACAGATCGAGCACAACAGCGCAATCGCTATCTCTTTCATGGATTTCCTCATAATAGGTTAATCATTGAATCCTGTGTGGCCATCCCGGTTCACCATCCTATCATTCTGCACTTTTTGTCCGCGGCCAAAACTTGATCACATAAAAAGACCCCAGGATCAATAGCAGCACGCCCCACCAGATGTCCGCATGCAGGCCCCATAGCCGCACCCGCTCATCCGCCGGCGGCGGCGACAGCCAATAAAACAGGCCGGCAGCCAGTATCAACAAACCGTAGATCAACACAATTCCACCGATAAAAAACCAGATCGGTATTTGTTTTTCATCATGGCTTTCCATAACTTCCTCACCAGAAAATGAGATTGACGGCGATCAGCACCAACGCGACCACGCACGCCCAACAGACGGGCGTTTGGTACCACGGACAGGCGGCCTCTTTGGGCCGCGGCGTAAGCCCCATCACCAGATTCTTCAGCTCCGCATCGGACTTGGGTTTGGTAAAAAGGCTCACCACCACAGTGATCAGCACGCACACCACCAAGGACCACCAGCCGCTGTACATGTTCACGGCCATGGGCTTTGCTTTTTCTGAACGCGCGATGACCTTGGCATGATCCGGATTGAACGCAGCCGGCGCAAACCGCTTGGAAAGAAAAGTAGAATGCACCTCCACCCCGGGTTTCAGGTAGACCAGAACACCTTCAACGCCGAATTGATGTTTTTCCCTGGAATCAGCCATCATCACCTCAGGCGCGAGGATCTGCACCGGAGTGCTGCCGCTTTTCATCGGCAGCGTGACCGGCAGCGCCATAGGCGCGTCTTGCACCATGATCGCTCGTCCGGACTCGAATCCCGGAACCGGTACATTGACCAAATCCACACGGCCGCTTTCGACCACGATCAGCGACGGCGCTTCCGAGCCGCCCTGTTCCATTGTCTCCACAGTCACCACCGCTCCCGGCGCCAGCGTCGCCTTGGGCTGCGGTTTATAGCCGTCCGGAAAGGTGTGCACATACGCCCACATGCTGATGGAGAAAAGAATGGCGATTAAAAATCCCCAGAAACCGCCGGCCGGTGTAGCCCGCTTCCACAACATGCCGAGAATCACGGTGCCGAATAAAGGCACGATGAAAAAGAAAACCAGCACCTGAAGATACTCGAGGATGTTGGAAAAGTAGAACAGAGAGTAAGCGGTAAGAATGGAGATAAGAATGCCGATCACCGAACTCCAGCGCCCCATGGCCAGGTAATGCCGATCTGTAGCTTTTTTGTTGAGCAGAGGTTTATAGACATCATAGGTCCAGACCGTGGCAAAGGCGCTGACGTTGCCGGCCATGCCGGACATAAAGCCGGCGATCATGGCCGTCACGCCTAGCCCGAGCAGACCCGGCCCGAGATACTGGCCCATCAGCAGCGGCAGGACATCGTTGAACGTATGATGGGTGATGCCCGCGCGTGGATCGCTCTCCGGCACCAGAACCATGGTGGAGCCGTCGGGATTGAACAGCACCGCCAATCCCAGCAGGCCGGGAATGGTGACGATGAGCGGCACCAGCATCTTGAGCGCCGCGCCGATGAGCGTTCCGTTCTGCGCCGAACGCAGGTCCTTGGCCACGATGACGCGTTGAACCTGGAGAAAATCCGTGCACCAATAGCCGAATCCCACCGCGATGCCAAAGCCAAAGATCATGCCGAACCAGTCGATGCCCATGGGATTGCTGGCAAAAGAGCCCAGATTGCGCCACAGGCTGGTAAAGTCGGCGTTCTGCACCGTGGGGTGGATGACCGCGACGTTTTTCTGTATAGTGGCCATCAGGTTGTTCCAGCCGCCGGCGTCGATGATACCGAGGATGGGGATGAGCAGCGACCCCAACCAGATGAGAAAAAACTGCAGCACTTCGTTGAACACCGCGGACAGCAGCCCGCCCAAAGTCACATAGATGGCCACGGTGACCGAGGCCACCCAGATGCTGACGTTCATGTCCCAGCCCAGCAGCAGGTTTAAAATTTTCGCCATGGCGAACATGCTGGCGCCGCTGACCGCCACGGTCATCACGCTGAACGAGATGCCGGCTACCGAGCGCGCCCCTTCCCCATAGCGCATCTGCAGATAGCCGGGAACCGAATGCGTCCGCGAGATATAGTAAAAGGGCATCATCACCACGGCGAGAAACAAAATCGCCGGAATGGCGCCGATCAGATAGGCGTGCGCGCCCAGCATGCCGTACTGGTAGGCCATGGCGCTCCAGCCCATGGTCTCCAGGGAACTGAGGTTGGCGGAGATAAAACTGAGCCCGGCGATCCAGGCCGTCATCTTTCTGCCGGCAAGAAAAAAATCCTCACCCGTGCCGGCGAATTTTTTCAGATAAAAGCCGATGGCCAGCACGACGAGGAAATAGATCACAATGATACACAGATCGATGGGGCTCAATCGCAGCAAGCTGGAGGCGCCTGCTGAAGCGCTGAGAATCGAGAATGAAACCATGGCAGCTCTCTTAGAAGGTGAAGGTTAATTTTTCCATCAATGTAGGGAATACTGCAAAGAGTTAAAAGTATTTTTTACAATTTGCTTGCCTTTGTTCGCGAGTTTGCTTACACTATTCCAATCCACGTACACCTTGCCCGTCTTGAGCGGCAAGACCCTTCGCATTTAACACAAATTCCAGAAAACCCCTATGAAGACCTCTTTTGCAGCTCTTGTTCTCTTCGCCGCCTCTGTGATGGCGGCAAGCCCGCAAACCACCCCCCTGCGCGACGATGGGACTGTCCTGGCCTGGCTGGTGGCGCTGCCGCTGCCCAATGACCAGGTCGCGGTGTCCAAGGGGGCGTGCGCCGGTTTTTACACCGACTATTTGACGGCAGCCGGCGGTGAGGCTGCGGCGATGCCGAAAGAAGGCGACGCTATTGACCTGCCGCCTGATAAATCCGTCACCTGGAACCCGGTATTCACCGATAGCGCCGGCACACTGGACTTTTTAGAACTGCCCGGCGGTCGCACGGAGCAACCAGCCGTGGCCTATACGTTCTGCGTTGTCAACAGTCCGAGTCAACAAAAAATCGTATGTAAAGTCGGCAGCGACGACGGGGTTCGACTCTGGGTGAATCAGGAACTGGTCCTCGATCATCACATCCATCGAAGTCTGACGCCCGGGGAAGATGAGGTAACGGTCTCTTTGAACAAGGGCGCAAATCGGCTGCTGGCCAAGATAGACCAGGGCGGCAGCCATTGGGGATTTCATCTCGCGCTCTTAGGCTTCGAGACACGGGTGCTTACCAGTTCCATCCAGCTTATTCATCCATCGCCGACGCGCATTCACAGCGCAAGATGCGAACCTCAAAATCTGCTGGTGAAAACAGCCGCCGGCGAGCGTCAAAAAGCCCGGCTGGAAATCATATCAGCAGGCCTTAGGAACGCCTCCTGCACCATCAGCCATCCGACATGGAACAAGCCGCTTCTGCTAAAACTGGGTTCAGTGCCCGCAGGCAAATGCTATCGCGAGATTTTGCTGCCAAAAACAAGCGGCTCCGGTATGCTGCAGGCCATCCTGGAATCAGGCAACGAAACATACACTCTGCCCCCATTTATCCTTTCGACGGTCAAGCCGTGGACTGTTTATCTGGTGCAACACTCGCACACCGACATCGGCTATACCAGACCGCAGACAGAAATACTGCCCGAACATCTGCGCTATATCGACTATGCGCTGGACTTTTGCGACCTCACCGATTCCTACCCTGAGGACAGCCGATTTCGCTGGACCTGCGAGGTCTCCTGGCCGGTGCGCGAGTATTGCAGATACCGTCCCCAGGCCCAAATCGACCGGCTCAAACGAAGGATCGCAGAAGGCCGCATCGAAGTGGCCGGTATGTTTCTCAATATGTCCGATATAGCCGATGAAGCCATCCTGGCCGCCTCCCTGCAACCTCTGGCAGAGTGCAAAAAAACATTGAATGCACCGGTGGTCACTGCCATGCAAGACGACGTCAACGGTCTGGCCTGGTGCCTGGCCGATTATTTCAGCGATGCGGGCATTAAATATGTCTCCATGGGCATCAATAAAACCCGCTCGCTGCTGCCGTTCGATCGACCCACTGCATTCTGGTGGGAATCTCCGTCAGGAAAAAGAGTGTTAGCCTGGCGACCGGACCACTATATGACCGGCAATTTTTTTGAAATCCATCAGGCCAGACTGGATCTCTTTGAACCGCGGTTGATAAGCTATCTGCAATCGTTGGGGGAAAAGGGCTACCCGTTCGATCGCGTGGCCATTCAGTTTTCCGGCTATTCCACCGACAACTCGCCGCCGGCCATGAAGGAATGCGATCTGGTCAAGGCCTGGAATGAAAAATTCGCAGCGCCCAAGCTGCGCATCGCAACCGCCCGCGAGTTCCTGGATTACATCTCTGCTCATCACGGCGACCAACTGGAGGTGCGTCGTCAAGCCTGGCCCGACTGGTGGACAGACGGTTTCGCCTCCGCCGCCAGGGAGACCGCCGCCGCCAGGCAAACCCAGACGGCCATGCAAATCAACCTGGGTCTGTTCTCCATGGCGCGGCTGCTCGACAGGCCGCCGGCTGACGGCACAGCCGGCCGCATTCGCCTGGCCCAGGAAGCCCTGTTGTTCTATGATGAACACACCTTTGGCGCTGCCGAAAGCATTAGCGACCCCATGGCTGAAAATGCCATGATCCAATGGGGCGAAAAATCCTCCTACGCCTGGGAAGGGGTCAAGCGGGCGACCATGCTGCGCGAAGAAGCCCTGGGCTCGCTGCAGGACCTGATCCCGCGCAGCCAGGCCCCGACCCTGGCTGTGTTCAACACCCTGAACTGGCCCCGCTCAGGGTTGATCGAAACCTTTATTGACAACGAAATGCTGCCCGCTGCAAAAAAATTTCGCATCGTTGATGCCGAAACCGGCGAAAGCATTCCGGCGCAATGGACAAAAGGCCGCCAAGAAGGCAACTACTGGGCGTTGTGGGCCAAAGAGGTGCCGGCCCTGGGATACAAATGCTATCGCATCATCACTTTGAATGCGGAGAGTAAAACAGGCCCGCCGATCCGAAAAGGCGAACCTATATTGGAAAATGTTTTTTATCGATTACAGATGGACGAACAAACCGGCGCGATCCGCTCTTTACAGGATAAGCAGACCGGCGCAGAGCTGGTGGATCCTCACAGCCCCTGGCAGCTCGGTCAGTTTATCTATGAAAAGCTGGACGGAGACCGGAATTCCTTCAGTGGAAAATTTCATCGCTCCTCGCTGCGGGCGGTCACCGTGTCCCTGCTCGCCGATGGCCCCCTCTGGAAGAGCCTGCTGATCAAAGCCACAGCGGATGGTCTGCATCCGGAATCCAGTTTCAGCTGCGAAGTACGACTCTACGAAACCGAGAAACGGCTGGAATGGATCTATCGCTGCCGCAAACTGCCGGTCACGGACCCGGAGGCGGTCTATGTCGCCTTTCCGTTCAACCTGAGCAACAGCCGAATCACCTTCGAATGCCAGGGCGGAATGGTCGAGCCGGGCGTCGGCCAAATTCCCCGCTCTGCCTCGGACTGGCAGGCGGTGCAGAACTATATCGTGGTTAAAGGGGATGAAGGCCAGATCGTCTGGGGCAGCAACGAAATCCCCCTGGTGCAGCTGGGCGACATCAATCTGGGCAAGTGGATGGAAACGACGGAGATAAAAACGCCCCACCTCTACTCATGGGTCATGAATAACTACTGGTTCACCAACTTTCTCGCCAAGCAGGACGGCGAGCTGACCTGGCGCTATTATCTTACCTCGCAGGGAGCTTCGGATCCGGTCGCTGCAGCCCGGTTCGGCTGGAGCTCAGCCGTGCCCATGCCCGTTCGTGTGCTGGCGCCCGGACGTGCCGAAGACCAGAAACCGAGCTTTTCCGGCGTGACTGTATGGCCGGAGAATGTGCTGATGGTGAACAGCCGACCGGCCTGGCGCGGCAACGGTCTGGTGCTGCAGCTGCGCGAGACCGGGGGCAGAGCAGCCACCCTGCCTGTTGCCGGTCTGCTCAATGCAAAAAAAATTACCAGCGCTGAAACAGTCAATGCGTTGGAAGAGAGCATACAGCCGGTTATTGGACAGATCGATTTCATGCCTTACGAAATGAAGATGATCAAAGTGGAGTGGTGAGAGAAAGTTTTTGAATGAGCATGCAAAAAAACACTTTCCTGTACCAGGTTATGGTTCTGTGTCTGCTGGCAACAGGACCGGCTTCAGCAGACTCCACCCGGTACGGCGTCATTAAAATCGCCGGCTGCCAGTTCCCGGTCTCGGCGGATGTGTCGGCGAACGCCAACTGGATTCGAAAGCAGATGCGCGAAGCCAAGCGAAAAGGCGCTGACATCATCCAGTTTCCCGAATGCGCACTGTCCGGCTATGCCGGCGTGGAACACGCCACTCTGGAGCATTTCGATTGGCCGGCCTTGCACGAACAAACCCGGTCGATCCTCGCCGCAGCTGATTCCCTTGACCTCTGGGTCCTGCTGGGCAGTATGCATCGACTGAGCGGCGATCACAAGCCGCACAACTCCGTATATGTGATCAATCCGGAAGGCCGCATTGTCGACCGCTATGATAAACGCTTTTGTACCGACGGCGATCTGAATTTTTACACACCAGGTGATCATCTGGTCACTTTTACGCTGAACGGCGTTTCCTGCGGCATTCTGATCTGTTTCGATGTGCGGTTTCCAGAGTTATATCGGGCCTATGTACAGGAAAAGGTCCACATCGTTTTCCACTCTTTTCATAACGCCCGGCAAAAAAAAGACAGCATTCATCCGATGATCATGCCGGTCACCTGCCAGTCTCATGCCGGCAGCAATCATGTCTTTATCTCCATGACCAACTCTTCCGCTAAACACAGCTGGCCCTGCCATTTCATCACGCCGGACGGCCGTATCGAAAAGAAACTGAAAACCGACAAACCCGGCGTGCTCATCTCGACGATCGATCTGGAAAAAAATTATTATGATCCCAGCGCTAATTTTCGCATGGATGCCATCAACGGCAAATGGCACAGCGGGACGATCGTGGAGGATGAACGGTCAAAAAATCGGACAGACTTTTAGCAGGAGAACGCTTAAAGTCCTTTCTACGGAGCTATTAGCGACGAACATGAAATGCGAAAGAGTTGGTTTTTGTGCGACGCTGGATTCCATTTTCCAAACTTGTCTTCCTGAGGCGCAAAACAGTGGATTGCAGAGTCTGTTCGAAGACTCGGAGCGCCGAAGGATCTAGCGACGAACGGAACAAGTTAACGGGCATGGTTCCGTGCGACGCTAGATTCTTCGCCCTTTGCGACTGCAGAGGTCTTGTGGAAATACAGGATTGCGGGCTCAGAATGACAAAAGGGAGGGATTTGGCGACAAACGGAAAAAGCGAAAGCGCGAAGCTCTACGCGACGATAGATTCCTCGCCCTGCGCAGCCACAATGGACTGCCCCCGCAAAAGTGGACACATGATTAAGCCGCGGGATTAACTTTTTCA